>NZ_JAVRKK010000184.1:0-3524 GCF_031962545.1 Candidatus Igneacidithiobacillus taiwanensis | reverse complement strand
ACCGACATAGCCTTTGTCGGCGTAGATCTCGGCGCTGGTGTTCCAGTCATCCAGTACGGCTTCCAGGTGCTGGGAGTCATGGACTTTGGCTGTGTCGGCCATCCAATTCCGGATCAACTTGTGCTTGCGGTCTACGCTGACGGTGAACTTGTAACCGTGGTAAGACTTCCCATGTTTCTTGGTCCAGCTGGCATCGACATCCTTCTGCCGGCGCTTGGCTGCTTTCCAGTCGGCAGGGAACCGCATGCTGCTCGAGCAGTTCCTTTTCTTCTTTGGTGAAATGCTGTTTGGGGGCAGGGACCAAGGTGGCGTCGATGATTTGCCCTGCTCGGGCTTCGAATCCGTGGGCCCGAATCTGGCGATCCAATGCCACAAAGAGCGCTTGTACTCCCTCGACGCCCAGACGGTTCTCAAAATTCCAAATGGTAGCGCGATCAGGAATGTTGCGGGAATGTTCCAAACCACAAAAGCGCCGGAAGCTACGCCGATCCAGCAGTTGAAACTCGGTCTGCTCGTCGGAAAGGCCATGCAGGCGCTTGAGCACCAGTATCCGCACCATTACTTCAGTAGGATAGGGAGGCCGCCCACCTTTTGACTGCTCTGGGCGCGGGGCAATTCTCTCCACCGCTTCGGCCAAGGCGGAGAAGTCGACAACTGCCTCGATCTTCTGTAGGGGATCGCCCAAGGCTTCTACCTTCTGCAAATAGCTTTCGTCAGCCAAGAGATCGTTCTTCACCGCCGTTCTGCGCGCAATCATTCCAGCATCCCCACTGCCATCTAGCTACGCTCTATTCTATCAAAAGACTAGTCCCAATGGGGTTTTTCGAGGTGCCCTAATGTTTAATGTTGGCGGTATGTTCCTGTACCAGTTGTCGGATTCGTTGCACGATCTGATTCAACTGCTGTTTCAGCGCTGTGGTGTTTTGGCCTTCTATCATACGGGTACGCAGGTCAGTAACGGTGTCGTGGAATATCCGGTGCGCCTCAAATAGGGGGTGATCCTTCATGCCCAGCGTTTCTAGCGCATGTGTCATGGGGCAAGATTCCCAATGTGTGACGATGTCGAAGTTGAGCAGGTCATTGTTATTGGGCAGCGCCTCTATAATTAGCCGTGCCCGTTTCAGGTGGCGAGCATACCAAGTATAGAGTATTTGTACTTGGTAGTCTTTAACGGAATAGAAATAGACATTTCCTTTTTGAGCGTTAAACTGGCCGACCCAGTCCAGAACTTCTGATCGGGTCATAGGCTTGTGGATGCTATACCCCTGCAGATAGGAAAATCCTAGCGCGCCGATCATGTCGTTGATCTCCTGGTTTTCCACACCTTCCACCACGCAGGAGATGTTTAGATTGGTCGCAAGGCGAATCAATGTATCGACATAGTCCAGGTGATCCAGATTATTCAGCAGGGGGTGGATGAAGCCCTGGTCGATCTTGATCTCATCCAGTGGTAGGGATTTCATGCGCAGCAGGGAGGACTCACCACTGCCTACATCGTCCATGGCGATGGAGAAGCCGATTTTTTTGAGTGCATGAATAGCCTCGATGGTCTTGTTTTCATCCAGTTTGCCCGATTCCAGTATTTCCAGTGTGATGAGATTGGGTGGCAGACCATGGCTTTGAACAATGCTATGGATGCGGTGGATGAACTGCGGGTATTCAAAAGCCTCGGTGGGGAAGTTGATGCTGATGCCGATCATTTCCCCCTGTGTTTTGTGAATGGCTGCCAGGGTCTCGCAGGCTTGCTTCAGTCCCTGCTCAAACAAGGTCAGCAGCTGACTGGAGCCAAAGGCACCTAGAAAATGGTGGGGGCTGAGTTTCTGGCCATTCTCATCCACCAACCGGGCTAGGGCTTCCAGCTTAACGACCCTATGCTCCAGGGGGTCGATGATGGGCTGATAGACTATCTCTACCTTGCCGTCTTCCAGCAGCTTGCGGTAGTGCTGCCGTTGCTGAACGGAAAGCTCTGCAAGATGACGCTGGCGAGACGCTTCCATGTGCTTGAACTGCGGGGAAAGATTGCGAGCTAGGTTTTCAAAGAAAAAGTGCTTGTCCTGGGCGAGGAAAAACCCGGGCCAGTTGCTATAGACCACCAGCAGCAGCACTGGTGCCTGCTTAATATCGGTTATCGGAATGATGGCGTAGCTGCGGATGCCCAGCTGGCGGGCAGCTTCTCGGATACCCTCATCTTTGATCTCGTGGGTGACGCTGTTGATCCAGACAGGGCGCTCTTCCCGCCAGGCCTGCAATAGTGGCTGATCTCGAAAGGGGCGGGAATCGTCAGGGGTGCACGCATCCCTATGCAACACCAATCCGGTGGCCTTTTTACAAATCAACTGGTTCTCAGTTGCGAACCTAGCGATACCGGCACCGACGATGCCAGGCAGCTCGCGCAACCCGTTCAGCACGAAATCCAGCAGGTCGTCGTGGTTGATGAAGGTGTGCAGCGCATCGCTCATTTTTTTGAGATGGTGGTTGCGCTGTTGCATGGCCTGCATGACCCCCATCATCTGCCAGGCCAAGTCATTATTGAGCCGTTGTTCCACTACCTGCATGGCCAGCTGATGGGATTGCCTCAGTTCCGGCAGATGGGCATAGATGGCGCGGCGGTAGTCCTGGTAGGACTCGGCAAGTTCCTTCGGTGGTAGGCTGACTGCATCATGGCGTTCACCCGCTCGCAGCGCCATCTCGTAGTGTTGCGGGGCGGAAAGGGCCGGTGAAAAGAGGAGTTCCAGATATCGCATCTGCATCTCTGTCAGCGACACCGATTCCTTTGGGGTCAGCAGTTGCAGAATCTTTTCTCTTTCATCGCGCAGGTGACCATAGAAAAAACTGGTAATTTCCTGCCGGCGAGCGCGGACCAGCGGCAGTACAGATTCCAGGATGTCAGCGGCATAGGTGTTGTACGGATCTGCCAATGCCTTATTACTGCTGGAGGGCGGCTCTATTTGAAGGGGGGTGGAAAGCTGCTGGCTGGCCAGCTCGCCGGCCAACCGATCAATGTTGCGTTGCAGTGAACGCAGGTGCATATTCATCTGCTTTAACTTCTTTTTTTTTTGCTCATGAAAATCTCCTAAATAGCATCAGCTAGCCACCGCCGGCTTAAGAGGCTGCGGAAAAATCTGCAAAAACTTCGGAATTCTTCCTGGCCGTCTAAAAATTTGCTCAGTTGAGGCTCTTGCCGATCCTGTTTTTGCCTTTTTTGTGGGTTTTTCCTGCCGTTTCCTGGATTCTGGACGCAGCTCTCCCATCACGCCACTCCCAATCGCGCCATGCGCACCAGATTGTATGCGGTGGCCACGAGGGAGAAGTGCAGACTGACCCGCTCCAGGCCACGGAATCGGGTCTTGCGCATCCCGCCCACGGTCTTCATCCAGCCGAAGATGGACTCGATCCGTTTACGCACATAAATACTCATGGCGTAGCCAGCATGGCGGGTCGTGCGCCCGTCGATGGCCGAGCCCTTCCGTTTCCGGGCCACATGAGGAGTGACGTTCCGGTCGCGGAGATCTTGGACAAAGCGG
>NZ_JAVRKK010000183.1:0-3579 GCF_031962545.1 Candidatus Igneacidithiobacillus taiwanensis | reverse complement strand
TGATGAGTGGATGACCAGCAAGGTCTATCTCAACCTCAACCCGTAACCCCGGCGTCATGACATCTACCAAGAAAAATTACAGAAAAGAGGTTGCACAATCCGGTCCGGATCATCAATCACGCAGATCTGGCTCTCTCCGACGAGCCCACCAATCCACTGGTGATGCCTGGTCCGAAGAAGAAGAAAGACACTGCAAAAGATGTGCAGGCCGAGGCCAAGGCAAAAAAGGCTGAGTACGTCGCAAAGCTCAGAGAGAAGAAGAAGCGCGAGGACCGCAAGAAGAGGATCCGCGAGGACCTAGAAGAACGCGCCAAACGGGATGGACCCGCTAGCCCGGCTGCCAGGCGATTGCGATTCCTGATCAAGCAGGAGAAAAAATGAAGACAGCCAAACAAAAGTATAACAATGAGTTGCACAACTAAAATGATAAGAATAATAAAAAGCGTAACAGAACTGCTTACCAATTGTTTTACAATGGAATGGTTGTCGGCAACTCAAATCCAAGAGCCGATTGCTCTTGAGTCGGGTATTCACTTAGCTATGCTTTCTCGAAAAAATAATAATACCGTAAAATCAGCCATATCAGTAGATGTACAGACAAAAAAACCAATGCACAATATAGACTTGCGAACAAACCAAGCGTATTCTAAATATCTTGCCGGAGACATCTTTATGTATGCCAAAAGCAAACTCAATCGTATGGACAATCAATATAAGGAAAAACAAGAAGCTAATACCAGAAAGCGCAACGAGAACTATTCTTACGGCAACATCTTATTGTTCATGACTTACGACAAACATACAAAAAATGAAGACACAGCCAAAAACAATAAGATGGATAATTACCGGTACACAGATAGATTACAACGCAAACATCTTCTTAAAAGCAAAATAGAGCAATTTTGCCGACAGCACATAGGGAAAGTCATGCTAGCATCAGCCCTAGCCCTATGGACGGGGACCCTGCTGGCAGCACCGGCAACGCCTTCATCATCGGCACAATCGGCACCCCAAACGGCTGCACCACAAACGGAGGACGGGATCCCAGTCACAGTGCCAGTTCCGCAGATATACCAGAAATGCGACACCTACCAAGATCCGCCAATCATGCTAGTAGCAATCTCGAATGTGGAGAGCGGAAGAGACCCGTGGGTCATCAATGACAACACGCTACTTCGTGAGCACTTGGCACACGATTTCTACATGCACAATGCACAGCAATCAATTGCTAAAGCTACCCAGCTATTGGGAGAAGGCCACAACATTGACATGGGGATAATGCAAGTCAATTCGTCACATCTAGGAAGATTCACAGTAGACCAACTCTTTGACCCGTGCGACAACATTGGAGCCGGGTCCTGGGTATTCCACAGTGCATGGCAAGACACAAGCGGGATCACACCAGCAACGCTTAGGGCGGTACACGCCCTATCGATTTACAACGCAGGTGGCCAATACCCAAGATACGAATGCAACTACGGCGTCAAGGTGATGGAGACCATCGGGATCCATGTAACGATCCCAGGAGTAAAGTGCGGCGTGAATGCACCCGTATTTGTCCCTATGGAAAACTTCCTCAATGGAAAACATTACACATCGACACTCAGAAGGAGGTTGGAAGATGCGGCTCACGATGTACGCAGGTGGGGAAAGAATGTATGGGACCGCACCAAGAGCGACGTTGAATCGTGGACAAGTCCAGGTAAAGAGCATTCCCACAAACCGAAGCACCACCACAGCAAGGCGAACAGCACTGGCAATGTGCTGAAAGGAATTTTGCTGATCGTGCTGATCGTCCTGCTGATCGTCCTGCTTATCTACTTCGGCATCATCCCATTGGGGACGCTCGCAGCGTGGGCAGCAACACAAGTTGGCACCAGCATTTTGGGACTGGCGGCAAGCGCAGCAAAGGCGATGAAGGACCAGGTAAAGAATATCGGGAAGAACCACAAGTGACGTTTTGACAGAAAAGGCAAGGAGGAAAAATGAAAGAGCAAGTGCGCGTCGCGCGATATTGGAGGCAGGCAGTTTCGGAGTCAGCCTACGCACACATCGAGGTGGGCGAAGGGACGCGAGATGCGTTTCTGTTGAAAGGCACATCACCAAGCGAATGGGTCATCAGCAAAGAAGTCTTGCGCGGCATTGGACGCGCAAGAGGCGGAAACTTTTTGCTCGGCTTTGGCGGCGTTTTCCGTATGACGGGACGCGAAGGGCTACGCCGAATCGTGCCAACGATCCTGGTTCCAGTGGAAGTCGATGACAACGGAATGGTCACACCCGACTTTGAAATCACGGGGCCATGGTTGCAACGGGCGATGTTGTTTTCTCCGTTCAATTTGGCGTCACAAGAGAGCGCAGACTGGCGCATCAGTGAGCGCGCCATGATGCAAGATACTGACGGAAAATTGATTGTGGATTTGCCGTGGGAAGATCAGTGGCAGATGGCGATTGCGATGGTGGATCGCATCACGCAGATCATCACCGATGCACGGTGGAGCGCCGATGGCGGCGCAACCGTTGCGGAGCAACTCGACAAGAAACTACCCGAGGGCTGGATCACAGAAAAGAGCATACTGTTCATCCCGACCAATCCGGCGAATGTGAACCGAACGCAGATCACCGGGCCAATGCTCGTGGCATACGATCACATCGTCGAGCGATTTCAGAATGGAAAGCCAGTGCCACAAATTGCCATTCGCTATGCAGACCCACATGCAGATGAAGCGATCTTTTTACAGACGGGCATCAGCGGCGATGAGCGCGTCCATGCCATGGGGATGCACCTGGGGCAGATGAGCAATTCGTACTCCATGGACAAAACACAGCGCCGTGTTGTAGAGACACAAGCCATGATGCTCGAAGGTGGGATTGCTGCCGTAAGCGGTCCACCAGGAACCGGCAAGACGACACTGATTCAGGGAGTGATCGCTGACGCGCTGATCCATTCGATACTGGACGGTCATGGAAAATCAGGAAAGGTACTCATCGCCTCCACCAACAATCAGGCGATCACCAACGTCCTCGATGCACTGTCGAAAGTGACGGGATACTCGCGCCTCACTCGGCGCTGGTTGCCACAAATCGACAGCGTGGGATTGTACCTCTCCGCTGCATCCAAACTGAGCGAGCAATGGCCGACCTATGCGTTTATTGCTCGCGACAGCGGACAGGAAACGGCCATCGGAAAGTTGGGAGAATCCTATCGCAACGGAGAAGCGTGGTCGTACTTTCGTTCCATGTTCCGCGCCGAGTACAGCATCGATGTGGACAGCCCGGCGGAGGCAGCAGAACTTTTGGAACAGCGGTTGCGCGACATCGTAGCCAAGATCCGCGAGCGCATCGATGTGGTCAGGGAGGCCAAGGCGATCTACGCAACGGCGCGACACCTACGCAAGAAACGCGGATACGACATTGGCGCAGAATTGGGATGGAAGGAACAGGCCAAGGCCATCCAACAATTCGTCCAGAAGACCCGGGCAGAAGAATCGGGAGTGATGGGAAAGCTGAAATCCATCCTTGCCTCAAAAGAGAAAAAGAACGCGGAACTCACCGAGCAACTACGCGCCATGGGAGCGCAGG
>NZ_JAVRKK010000182.1:0-3595 GCF_031962545.1 Candidatus Igneacidithiobacillus taiwanensis | reverse complement strand
ACCCGGTAAAACCCCCGGATCCGGTACCCGACATGTTGAACCTGCATGGCACTCCTCCCTCGCCAAAGAAGTGCCAAAGGTTTGTGAACTTATGCACAATGGTGGCAAAGACCTCGGCAATGCTGTCGAGACGGTCTTCATCGACTTCGGTGTGAAAAGGTGCGGGCTCCAGCGCACTGACCCGGGATTCGAGACCCTCGGCGCGCAAGCCCTCCCAGAATTCTGGTTCTTTTCCTAGCCGCTCGACAATGGGTACCAAGGTGGGGTCAAACCACGTGCCGCGTCGACGCTTGATTTCCGCTAAGGCGGCATGACGGGAGCCGGTTTGGAAAAAGACGTCGACCACCTGCGCCAGTAGGGCAATGCGGGAGAATAGGGGGATTTCCTCACCTTTCAGCCCCTCCGGCCTTCCCTTGCCGTTCCAGTGCTCGTCCAAGCTGTGAATGCCGGCCGCGACGGCGTGGTTGAAGCCCAATTTGCGGGCAATATTGGCGCCTCGCTCGCAGCGGGTTTGTACCAATTCGGTAGCGAGATTTTCGCCACTGGTACCCAAATATAGAACGCGGCGCAGTTTGCTGCGCAGGTCTTCGGTTTGTCCGGCATGGCGAAATACAAAGCGCGCGAGCTGCAAAAAATTCTGGGTATCGACAGTCTTGAAGTCCTGCTTGACCAGGCGCTCGTCGGCCCCGTAGAGCTCCCAGAGGCGCGCGGCATTGCTGCTGCAACCGGCATCCTTGAGCAATACGGCATAGTAGAGATCGGTGAGGGTGGCATCGTCGAGGCCAAGCTCGCGACCAACGTGCATGCCAATCCAGGTACAACGCAGCGCGTGCCCCGCTGGCTGACCTTCGGTCAGGTCCAAGGCAAAGCTGATGGCTCCAACGATTTCCGCCAACGAAGCGTGGGTTCTCGTATCTGCAGTCCCGTTTTCCGCCATTCGTGCTCCCTGTATCGCCGGCCGACTTTCCGTCTGCCAAGCGCGTTCGTAGTCCGACCAGTTGGTACCTTAGTTATATAGTCGGCTTTGTAGGGAGCGCAAGGCGCCGGCCTGAGCATCAAGGGAAATGCTCTACAGAACGCCAGCGCGTCACTGCAGGGACGACGGGCGGTGCGCTCCCGCAGTCGGTTGCTACCCAAGTCGGGACAGGGTTTACCGGAAGCCGCGGTAAAACCGCTCTGGGCCGAGTAGGCTGCTGAACAGTCTCAAAGACGGTCCGCGCGAGCCGCCACCAGGCTCAAAACTGGTAGCTCAGATCGAGATTGACCGAGCGCCCGGGGCCAGGCACGGGAGTACCGTAGGCAAAGGGCTTTTGACCGAGATAGACGCCACCCAAGGGCTGGAAGTAGAGCTGATTGAGCAGATTCTCCAGGCGTAGGCTGGCTTGCCAGGAGCCGGAGTGCCAGCGGGTGCCGATCTCCAAAAGACCATAGCCCGGGGTTTGTACTTCGTTGCGTAAGGGATCGACGCGCGTCTTGCCGGCAACCAGCGTCTCGCGAATCCAGTTTTGCCAGTGCCCCCAGTTTTGGCGCAGGGTGAGGGTACCGTTCACCGGCATCATTCGATAGAGGGGAACGTCGAGGCTCAGGTTCTCGCCATGGATGTAGGCAAGATTGGCATCGAGAAAAAAGTCTCCCGCCGCTTTGGTGCTGGCGATTTGGGTACTGCCCTCGGCGTTCACGCCCCAAAACAGGGCATTTTGGTTGGTAAACTGGAGGTAAACGAAGCCTGTCTGGGCCTGGGCGTTGGCGGCAGTGCAGGCGCCGCCGAGTTGTGAGGAGCAGCGCTGCACGCCAATGTAATTCTGCACATAATTTACATAGGGGGTGATGTGCAGGTGCCAGTCGCTGCCCTGGGTGGCAAAGCGCAGGCTCAGCACGTTGGCGGTCTGCGCGCGCAGCTGCCGGTTGCCAATATAGCCGTTGCCATCGCCAAACCAGCCATTCATGGACATCGCCATGGGGTTGCTCGACCAAGCGTAGAGCTCATACAAGTTGGGCGACTGTACGTTGCGCGCAAAGCCCAACTCCCATTGGGTGTTAGCGGTTGCTTGGTAGCGCAGGATGGCGCTTAGGTCCCAATTGCCAAAATTGCGGGCTCGATCGGCGCGGTTAAACTGGCCCGGAAGCGAGGTGGGGATGGCAGGGTTGCCGTACATCATGCTGTTGTAGCCTTGCACAGGGCCGGTGTTTTCGGTGGTGATGTCGTAGCGCAGGCCCACTCGGCTCATCTATTGCCGATCCCAGTGGCGCGTCCAGTCGGTGAATAGGTCGTAATGGTATTCGCGGCCGTCGCGAATGTTCCAGAAAATCTCCGGACCCATCATGCGGTTACCGGGCACCGGCGTCCACCAATCGTCGAGATGATAGCGCGAGAAATCGATACCGCTGCGCAGGAGATCCTGGGCGCTGAGATCCTGCCCGACTTCTATACGTAGCCCCGACTTGACCCCTTGGGTATACATGGGCATGGCCATGGAAGTGGGGGTGATTTTATCGCCCAGAAAATTCATCTCGTGCTGCACCAAGGTGTTGTAGAGCCGAGCGTCGAGGTAGCCCCACTGAAAGCCACCGTGGTAATGCAGATTGAAGCTGGTTTCTTCGTTGCCGGTGAGGTCCATGCGCACATTGGGATAGCCCTCGTAAGGAATGCGCTGGTGGCTGACGCGCAAGGAGAGTTCTTGCTGATCCCAACGTCCGGCCAAGGTAAGGGCCTGATTTTCGCTGCGAAATGCGCTCGACCCCACGGTTTTTGCCGGGATGCTCGGAGTGGCAGCCTTGAATCCCTTGGCGGCTTGATAATTGTCTCCCTGGCTCAAGCTGCCGGCATACTGGATGAAAAAGTGCGGTGTGGCGGCGTACAGAGAGAGATTTTCGCCGTGGATATCGCCGTTACTGTGGTAAAAGGCGCTGAGACTACCGCCATAGAGAAAGGGGTTTGTTGCGCTGGCGAAGATGGGCGGGGCAGAGGAGACCAAAATGGTGCCGCCCAGACTGTTACCTGCCACGGTGACGGGGGCCACGGTCGGGTAGACCTCGATTTTGCCGATTTGACTCGGTGGGATGGTAGAGGTTGGGGGAATCATCTCGTTGGGGCAGACATTGGGCACGCGCACCCCATCCACCTGCACATTGAGACTGCTGCCCCATAGCCCATTCAGGTACGGGAGGGCAGAAACACCGCCGGAGGCGACACTTTGTGCGCCGGTAACAAAGCGCAATAAATTGGCGCTATCGGCGCCGCTGGCTGGTTGAGAAAAGGTCTTGCTTTGCCCACCAAGGGAATTTTGGGCGCCACTGGCAACATTGATCTGTACCAGCAGAGGATTTGCCGCCTGCGCGCATTCGAGTCCCGACGCCATCGTCGCAAGAATTAAAAAGTATATAGGTTTTAGCTGCATAGAATGTACTCCAATGTTTTTATTACCATGCACCAAGTCGCCTCTTCTGCGCGAATGGAATGTTTTGATTTGGTATTCGGATAAAATTATGCGTACAGTAGGAAATGGTTTTTATTGTTAAGGAAGATCTGATCTAGCCGAAGAAGGCATTGCCGTTGATCCAGAATCTCAAAAAAACGCCATGAGGCCCATTGCTG
>NZ_JAVRKK010000181.1:0-3619 GCF_031962545.1 Candidatus Igneacidithiobacillus taiwanensis | reverse complement strand
TCTAGCGCAACATTGGCCCGATGACCGGGGATATCGGGAGCCGTGATCCATTCCAGATCTTCCTCCAACTCCATGCCAAGGCTTGCAAACAGCGCCTTTGCCGTTTCCAGTACCCCCACCTCGAGGGTTTCCTCATGCCGATCCAGAATCTCTCGGAAGGTT
The DNA here is from genome assembly GCF_031962545.1 of Candidatus Igneacidithiobacillus taiwanensis. Classification (NCBI taxonomy): domain Bacteria; kingdom Pseudomonadati; phylum Pseudomonadota; class Acidithiobacillia; order Acidithiobacillales; family Acidithiobacillaceae; genus Igneacidithiobacillus; species Candidatus Igneacidithiobacillus taiwanensis. The sequence goes on along the minus strand of NZ_JAVRKK010000181.1, from coordinate 3,457 downwards.
CGCACGGATTCCACATCGACATGGATACCATTCTGGCGTAGCCCATCCACCAAAGATTGACCGGCAGCATTGAGAAGTATCTGCCCATCCGGTCTCCAGTCGATCCATCCGGCACCCTCCAGTTTCGGTAAAAGGCTACCGAGCGTTCCTGGTGAGGCAATCCTGTTATCAGAAAGCCAGGAAATCATGGTATCGGTAGCTACCCCAATGGGTTTTTCTTCGATCAGCACCTGTTCGCACTGGAGTACATCCCCTGCATTGATCTTGGCAGGAAGATCGCTGTAGGGAACCGGCGTAGGCGGGGCTTCCTCGGATAGTTGCTGGAAATGCAGCCATCCTGTACCCAGAATTTCGGCCCCGGCACAAGCCAGGGTCAAATCGCCCACCGTACATACCGCCCTGTATTCCCGTATCCAGGGGGCCTTGGACAAATAGGAGAGCGTGTTGTCCCAGAGGATGCGATAGGCTCTTTGCATGTCCACATCGGAATGGCGACGTGCCATTTCTTCCGGTGGCAGGTTCTCCAGCGGATAGAGCATCGGGTGCGGATCCATTTTCATCGGGGGTCAAGCTCCAATTCTCTGCTTAATTCATCGTCTGGACGATCCGCGATCCAGTCCAAAAGCTCATCGGCTCTTTGCAAGAGGATACGACGTTTTTCCTGCGTCTCTGGGGCTACCCACACACTACTCCAGGACAAATCCGTATCCTCGAAATAGCGCATGTGCTCGCTAACGCTTTTAGCCGCCCAACGATAGTAGGTCCACACGGAAACCCCATCAGGGCGATAATTCAGGTTATGAAAGACCTTTCTGGCCGTAGCAATCCAGGCAACCGGTACACGGTATCCCGCCTCCGTGAGAGAGTGCGCTTCCTCCAGCATGGCATCCAGGGCCCCGACAAAATGCCATACAGCGCCTTGCAATGCTTTGGTTTGCTCTCGCAGGCTCATTTGTTCACCCAAGGCATTGGCGATAGCTGCAAATTACGCGCAAGATCATCGATTAGATCGGAACATGGACCATCTCTGAGCGGCATAAAAATTTGCTTACCTCCGCCTGGAAACACCATGTGCGGATTGGCGGAATGCTGCCAAGACGCCGGCCCATAAGCTACCGCCACCTCTTTGGGTAGCACGATCTGGACCACCCCATGATCCCCATTCCACTCCGTCCGCAAGGCCAGGGAAGATCGCATTTCTGCTTCCGAACGAAAGCCTTTCAAGGTGACCTCATCCACCCACCAATCGCCCAAGGGATCATTGGAGACCCGAAAATGTCCCTCTCGCAACCATTGCACATCCTCACTCGAAAGCGGTATGACTACACCAATGATACGGTACAGCACGGTCCCTGCCGGTAGTACCCGAAGCGTGACACCTTCCGAAAAAGCCTTGAATACCGGATTTTCGTTGGCGGCATCCTGGCGCAACCAGGCCCGCAAGGGTTCCAGCAATGGTTTGAACACATCAGGAATAAAGGGGTCGGCAGTCAGCATGGATTCCACGTTATTGAGTCGGGGGTGAATCAAATGGTGGAAATTGGTGACTTTTACCGCCCCCGGCTGGCGATGGGGATTGCCATGGTTTACATCAAGGTAATCAGGCGGAGGTTCCTTCTCATAGAGCGTTGCATAGGTATTCCGATCTTCCTCGGGAACATGGTGTTGCAGGGCTGCTGCCACATGGCCGGGCAGGGAATGACCGTAACTGCGCGGATAGCTGCTCAGGCCACTCATGCCGGGCCTCCACCAGCCTTGATGGTGGTGTTATAGCGTCCCCAATAGAGATTCTGCAGATGCTGGGCGCTTTCCTGTGGACGCCAGCCATACCGCCGCCAACCAGAGATCAGAAAACGTGCGGTGGTCTGTGGTGGAAATGGCGGGAAATCCCGCTCGACAGAAAGCACGGCCTGAACAGGCAGGGAATGATGCACTGCCAGTTTTGCGACCTGATGGAAGGCGGTTTCCTGATTAACCCAAGGCGCAGGCGCGGTTGCCGAGGGGCTGGAGACCACATAGGCGGTTACTGGATGATCGGCCAAGCTGCCATGGAGGACTACCCGATACCGTTGGGGATCCGGGATTGATGCTGTTTCCAGATAGGACAGGGTCGCCAACTGGTTGCGTCCTACCCGCTGCCCTACGGCCTGTTGGGTACGTTCCATAAAGCGATAATCGGCCAGTCGTTTAAGGATGGATGCCTGCACCCTTCTGAGATCCACACCTGGCTGTGCCGAAGCACGGGCTCGACGCAGGCTATCCGGTGCCAGATCATGGAAACGCATCCGGATAGTCCGCAGAAGCAGGCGCGGCGACAGTCGCTCGACATAGCGCAGCACATGCCAGGCGATTTCTTCACCATCCCGGTCATCATCGGTAGCCAACACCAGCCAGTCCAGTTGCCCGGCATCGCGCAGGGCTACTGCAAGCCTGCCAGTAAATGCTGCATTACTCTCCGCCCACTGTGGTTCCTTGCCTTTTGGCCATGCTGCGATTTCCAGAAAATGTCCTTCCGTTGCCAAAATCCGGGCCGTGCGTCCCAGGGCGCGGGTGATATGTTCGGCCTTCTGGGGCGACTCGATGATTACCAGTTCGCGCGGATACAGGCGTTGCCCCTTGCGATGCAGGTAGTCCACCAAGAGGGAAAGTGGCTCCTTGGCTGCTTTATTCGTGCTTTCCTGCTGCAAAACATCGGGAGAGGCGAAGAGCACAAAGGCATCCTGGGCGCGGGAAACCGCCACATTGAGCATATTCGGCTTGATCTCTGGACTGCCGTTGGCAAAGAACGGCGGCTGTGTTTGGGTGACGCTGAAGGCCACCACGGGCATTTCCGCCCCTTGCAAGGCATGGACGGTATTGATGGTCATATTCCTGGCGACTTCCTGCCCAAGCTCCGGGTGTTTTGCGACACGGGCGCGGATCAGGTCGGCCTGGGCGCGAAATGGTGCAATGATGGCAACGATCTGGGCGATGTTCGGATTCTTGTACTGATTGATGAGGCGATCCTTTTCATCAACCAACCAACCAACGATCTCCTCTGCCTCTCGTTCGTTGATCCAGGAGCTATTCATCCGCTGTGCGGTACTATCCTCTACCGCCACCCAAGTCATCGGCGGGTATGGGCACAGACTCTTTTCATCCTTTCGCATGGGCCGGAGATCATCGTGATAGATCAGTTCCCGACAATAGCCAATGATGGTCTCACGGCAGCGGTAATGGGCCATCAAGGGAATCCCTGCGGGGCGCTCCCGTTCGGGATCCGGTAACCCAAAGGCAGTTGCCCGCTGGGCCACCTGCATGACCGAACCACGGGCGGCGCTGTAGGCAGGGTCCAGTTGGTCGATGCCTACCCGATCCAGGAGAAACAGTTCATCCGATTCGGTCAGATTCCAGATGGGTTCTAGCTGGTAAATATCCCCAACGACGATAGCGCGGCGGGCCAGTGCAAAGGTTAGAT
>NZ_JAVRKK010000180.1:0-3661 GCF_031962545.1 Candidatus Igneacidithiobacillus taiwanensis | reverse complement strand
TATCTGCGTGCCCCTTTTGGTTTGACGTTCCAACTATTAGCCGCTTCCGCTCCTCGCCGCCACGTTATCGATCGTTTGGATGGATCATCGTCTGCCTTTTCCACATCATCACCGGTTGTGTCTAATAACGGCAGGTACCCATGGATTACCTGGCTTTGGCGTGAGCTGACCCGAGAGCGAGAGCGCACACCATGTTTACGCAGTTCATGGGCCTCCGCCAATACATAACTAAAACTTTGCAAGTGAGTGCGTAACGAGCGGTGAATTCGACGACTCAGGAGATCAAAAAGCTCTCGATCTGGATCGGCAACTCCACGATATTCCTCGCTGGCATCGTCCAAGAGAATTATACGCGGCTTGGTATTGCGGCCTTGGAGCGCTTTCCAGATTACAAACATATCTACTACAAACTGTATTGGCGAGCGATCTGGTCGCAGCATATCTGGGCTCACTGCGGATCCAGGCAGTGAGATTTCCCGAAGTGCTACACTTGATCGATAGGTACCTGCGATAATTTCTGCATAAGGGGCCTTCTTGGCGCTTGTAAAGTCGTAGGCATATTTGGCATGTTTGCGCACTTGCAGCAGGTGGGCGACAAGGACATGCCCTTGAAGCAGGCGAAACTCCTCCAATTGATTAGGTTGCGTACTCGTCCATAGCAAAGTATACAAGGGATGACTGGTAGCGCAGACATGTATCAGTGGGTTTCTGTCCGCCGTCTGTGAGGTATATTTCGAAGTTGGCACAATAGATTCATGTTGCACAATCCAATCAAGCAATGCAGGCCATTTTTTCACCGGCTCCAGATAGGGTTGCCAACTCGAACGTGCCTCCAAGAGATCCAGCACCTCTCGTAGGTTCCCGGAGATTGTCCTCAACTCTGTAAGGTGCCCATACACGCCGAGGTCGCGGAACATGTCGATCATGTCGGCCGCGGAAACCGATGAATCAGCCTCCACGGCGCGTAAGAAACTTAGAAATTCCGGGCATTCGCTCGGGGCCACCGCTCGGGTAGTGTTGCGCTTTTTAGGTAATGACTTGTCGGATTCAGCCACGCAAAGATCAGAACTCTGATAGATCAGTAGTTCTATTGTTAGCAACCAACGAGCTGTTGTAAATTGCGAAACTTTGGCCTACGCCTCGTGGTATTACGCCATGTGCGAGTCCTCTCGTAAGCGCCAGAAGCGTTCTATGGGCCCAGCCCCTTCCCTTTGTCCATATTGGCGCCACGCCGGTTGGCCACTGAACACTTGCTGCCGACTATCCAAAGCAGCGCTGGTCCGATCACATGCTTCCACGAGGATACGTCCGGGCATAAGCGGACGCCCTTGCTGCGGGGGATACCAGTGGAGCTTGAGTGCCGTGACCAATTCCGGCGCCACCTGCCGCAGCCAAGCCAAATGAAGGGCAAGCACCTCGACAATGGCGATCTCATGCCGAGTTAGAAATTCTTCCGCAAGGCGCCGTGAGCTCCCCCGATAGGCCATGATTTTACCTACATCGTGCCACAACAGGGCAGTCCGGGCGATCTCCCATTCCTGCTGCGACATTTGTGGGCTTTTGCTAAGCAGACGGATCGCCTCGACACTATGCCGCAGCAGACCGGCAGGTTCGGCATGATGATGGCGTTGACTGGCGGGTACGGAAACCCAGCGAAGGCTAACATCGGGATCATGGAGGATGCGTTGGTTAAAGAGGCGCAACCACGGGTTGCGGATGAGACATATCTGCGCCCACAGCTCCCTAAGAAGCACGGGTCGAGGTGTCAGCGGCAACAGCCACTTGGGGAAAGGGAGGTCCGGCATGGCATGGGTTTTCGGTGATAGCTCCAACGCCGCCACATTCATCGTAATGATATCGAAAAGCCAACGATTGCCTAATTGACGCGGTCGCACGGTCGCCATCACCTCCATTTCATCTGGCCAAATCGTCGGATAGGGAAACTTTTGCCACCAATATGCTGGCCATGTAGTCCCTTCTGGCTCACATAATTGACAGGCGGAGAAGGGTTGACCAATTCGGCTGATACCTACCCGAAGATCGCGTAGGAGAAACTTCTCGCGGCGTAGTTCATTGTTCATAAAGCCCTCCGATCCGAAAGGAGAAGGTCGAGGCGGCCCACAAGATTGGGTAACAGTTGCGTGGCCTGCACGTCATCAATATCCAAGAGGCATCGGCAGATCCACCTCTGCAGAACGACTTGCACATCCTGCTCCGACTGAACCCCGAGCAGATCCGCCAGCATCTCCGGTTCGGGGAGAGTGAATGCCGAGGCTAGCGCCGACGCCATGCGGATCAAGACCAAGTTCGGCGACGTCGCAACAGGGACTACGCCATGCGGCGCTGGGGATGCTGGGAGCAGCAACGATAATGATTCAGTCATGTTCTATCCCCCCGACCGCAGGCAGCTGTGCCAGGCGGGAGAGCAGTAGACGTTCCATGGCCGAGCCATCCTGCCGCGTGAGGTTTGGCACATAGCGCGAGTAGACACGGAACAACATCTCGGTCGTGCTATGGCCCATCTGGCGCGCAATCCACTCAGGGCTTTCACCAGCAGCGAGCCAGAGAGTGGCAGCCGTGTGCCGAGTTTGATAGGGCCGCCTTGGTTTAAGATCCAAATAGCGCAGCAGGGGATACCAGACCCGTTTAGTAACATTCTCGTGCCGGAGGGGAGTGCCGTCCCGAGTACAAAAGACATAATTGCCCTGCCCCGTTACCAGGTACTGCTCCTGGAATGCCCGATGAACCGGGAGCGACATCTCCACCGTGCGGAAGGATCCATCATTCTTGGTCGGCACCACCTCCCCGGCAACCAGAGCCTCATGCACAAGGATCTGCCGTCGCTCCATATCGACCTTCTCCCACCGCAGCCCGTCGATTTCGCTAGTCCGCAGCCCCGTAAAAAACCGGATCAGATAATAGATACGGAAATCCTCGCGCACGGTGCGAAGGATAGCCTCCACCTCATCGAGCGAGAAAGGCTCTACGATAGTACGGGGAACCTTTAGGCTTTTGATCCCGTGATAAGGTGAGGTAAACTCATAGCGGTTGGCCGCTTCATTCAGGATCATCCGTAAGGGTGTAAGAATATGGTTGATACGAGATGCTGAAAGCATTTTTCCTTTTCGGCCGGGGACTTTCGCGAGGTCCGACCGAAACGCCATAAGGTCTCTCTTGGTGATGAGGCCAACTCTTTTTTCCCCAAAGGCCGGGATCAGGTACTTCTCCAGCGTGTTTGTTACTGTTTCGATTTGGGTGTTGCGCCATTGAATCCGCATCTCGTTCACCCACTGCTGGGCAAACTCAGCGAAGGTTGGGTCATCGCCACCTGAACCCAAATCAGTTTGAGAGCTCAAAGTTGTCCGGATGCGCTGTTGCTTTCCAGTCTCTATCGCCATCCCAGAAAATTTGTGCGCATTCGGCCCTGCTGGAAAATAGCTATGATAATCGAATGTTCCTTCTGCCATCTCTTTTTCCATTTTCTTTAGAAGGGTCGCCATGATGCGCCTGTTGGCTGGCGTATCTTTCAGGGTCGTCTGCTCTCGACAGCGAACCCCTTTGTAACGAAAGTCAAAATACAACGTACCCAGGTCCTTACGGACATTGATACTACCCATGACAGGCACCTCCATTCGCCATTGGTATGGTGATGCCATACCCA
>NZ_JAVRKK010000179.1:0-3688 GCF_031962545.1 Candidatus Igneacidithiobacillus taiwanensis | reverse complement strand
ACAACGCCGAACGGCCACACCATCGACTCGGACAGAAACCACCGCTATCCTTCCTCCTCCAACATCTACCACAGTGCCAAAGGTGGTGGACGCATACATTGGCTTGTTTCTGCCAAGAGATTGATCTTACAATTTCTTGAAGTCATGACCCCTCTTCAGGTCTGGCTCCTCCCGACAATGGCAGCTTTTTGGCTGCCATTGTTTTTTGGTTGCTTGCGGTTTTCTTATGTTGTTGTATAGTTAATACATGGTGTTGTGTTGCAGCGCCTAGAAGCCGTTCAGGTTTTATTGAGGAGGAGTAAAAATGAAGAAGAATTTCATTATGTTAGCTGTCGCGGCAGCTCTGGTTGCCCCTGTATGTGCTATGGCTGCTGATAGCAGCAACAACGATTCCCAGACTGGTCCTGTTCTATACGGCTATGCCCAAATTACCGGGGCCCAGCAGTTTGGTACTTCTATGAATGGAAATACCTCTGGCTCTAATGGATTGGTCTTTGGTGCTAACCGAATCCGCTTGGGTGTCAAGGGTGAAGCTGCCACGGGCGTGACCTACAATATTATGGCCGGTTGGGATAATGCAGCCATTAGTGGTAATAACGCCGGTAATGCAAACCTTCCTGGGTATTCCACGAACGATCTAAACGATGGTCTGGGTAATGGTGGAAATGCCTCCATTATTGACGCATGGATCAACTATGCCCCAGTTCCCTTTGTGCAGCTGGAAGTGGGCAAATTCAAGCAGCCTGTTGGTAATGAGTATGTAGATGTGGAAGGTAACTCATTGCCCTTCATCTTCCGGAGTATGAGTCAGTCTTTGCTACCTGGACGTTCTGCCGGCGCTATGTTGCACGCCAACAATGTCATGGGTACAGGCATTGGCTATGCTGTTGCCATTGCGGATGAGAGCTCCCTGGATTATGGATCCGCTTATAATTGGGAAGTGAGTGGTGCTCAACCATTTGGAAGCGGGCAGGGTGGTTTTTTAAATGGTAATGGTGGGTATCTTGCTTCTGCTCGCTTGACCTATGATTTTATGGGACCTTTGTTACATGCGGAGGTTAGCGGTGCGCGGATGACGTTGCCAGAGACCGCAAACACTCTTGGTGTATATTCCAATGTAGATTCATTATACACTTGGAATGTAGGTGTGCATGGCGGTCTGATGGGGATTCACTATGTTGCTGGTTACACGAACCTGCATACAGGAGAGACTCGAAATGGCATGCCTGGTTACGGGGCCCAAGACTGGAACGTTGGTTTGGCTGCTAACCTGCATACCATGGGCTTTACTCCATCGTGGTTAGACATTGAGCCTGCCGTACGTTTCGATTCCTATAGTTATAATAACTATGCTGGAACCGATGCTAAGCTCGACAATACCACTGTAGGCCTGAATTACTATGTCAATCCGAACAATCCTCATGCGGCGGAGATTCAGGTGAACTACATCATCCCAAGCGCACGGGATGGGAAATGGGGTGCTAACGCAGACTCTGGCTCCCTGTTCGGTGGCAACGGCGCCCCCATCAACGGTATGGCCTACAACACGTTGATGTTGCAGTTCCAGGCCGGATTCTAAATATCGTTCTGTAGTACAATGAAGGCCACCATCTTCGGATGGTGGCCTTTCTGTTTCCATTTCCGCTGAAGGAAGATCTTAACCAATGTCACTCATCAAGATAACCGCCGATGATGACAAGATTCTGCGAGAGCGTGTCTTATGCATGATGGACCTACGCAATGAAAAGCTTACGCAGGTAGCTAGAACACTCAATCTAGATTCGGGTGGATTGTCCGGATGGGTAAATGGAGGAATACAAAGTCGGCTATCAACCGAAAAAAAGAGGTTATTATCAGAATATTTAGGCCTGTTACACGGATTTCTAGCGCCAAACAAGATGCATATATGGAATACAGATTCGGAAACAATAGAGAAAGCCATGCCCTTGTTGGTGAGCAAAGAACTGTTAAATGGAATACGGATAGTCCCAATGTATTCTGGTGGGCAACCAGTATCCTGCGCATTCCTTTCATCATTTATAGATGATTACTTTGTTGTTATAGCAGAACCAAGAAATAGCTCTCTCCACCCTCCAATAGTTAATCCCAAGAAATCAGGATGGGGAATTTTGGAAAATCACGCTCTTTTTTCAACAGCAGAGTATAGTGATCTAAAAAAGACAGAAGATGGAAATATTTCTGAAGCCTACTTAAAAATAATGATTCGTTCTATGACTGAGATAAATTCATCAATGATTGATTGGGTTATCCTGGTAAAAGAAGCTGTAATGGCTGGGGTAACAATAGAAGAGGCAAAAGAAAGACTGTTCACCTCTAAAACTTCCCATTCGTAAGCTATGGGATGAGTTGAATGAGTACGGGGAGTCACGCTTCAACTTAAAATCTCCCAATGGTAGAGGCTGCATTAACTACTTGATTTGGATTTAAATATTCCATGCATCGCGCCGATCGGCAAGTATCAAAATCCGGGTGATTGATGCAGGGACTGCAGGACAGGTTTGTGCGCAATACCGTTATCCGATCCTTTTTACAGCTCAAAGGCCCTGTCAACTCTGGATCCGTTGGTCCGAAAAGTGAGATGACCGGCGTTCCTAAAGCTGCTGCCAGGTGGGAGGGACCAGTGTCACTGGAAACCAAGAAGTTGGCCTTGGAGATGATTTCCATGAGTTCTGGCAAGGAGGTATGACCACACAGATTTAATATACGAGGGGAGGCTGCGGCTATACTATCAACGTACGACATTTCCTTTGGCTCACCGACTAGGACTACTTGAAGGTCTGGGAAGTATTCGCTCAAAAGGCCAATCAGTGTCCGCCAGTGTTTTATTGGCCAGGAACGGAGCGCTGGCTTGTTTCTGGCCACCAAGCTATTTCCTGGGTGGAGTACGCAATAATTACCATGGATTCCGAAGCGTTCGAACGAGTTTATACTCTCATCTGACACTACCAGCGTTGGGCAGGCGCTCAGTGCGAGTTCCTGGGGAACGCAGAACGATAATACTTGCCGCAGATAAGAAACAGCATGAGTCGCCATTGGCGGAACGTCTTTCAATACATCCCGTGCAATGACTTTCTTATGAGCGATGATTCGCGCCATAAGAGGTAAAAAATCCGTACCGGTTTCCAGATCAACCGCCAAGTCGTACGGCTTCTTCCGAGACCATGAAAGAACATTGCGTTTTGCCTTGGTTAAGACAATTGGTAAACTGCGATGGTGAATCTGGAATATATTTCGAATCCTCGGGTCGTGACGAAAAAGGCCCTCCATACCGCGATGGATGAGCAAGTCTATTTCTACGTCCGGACCATAATGTTGGCGCAATGGTTCGATCGCGCTAGTTGCCCATATAGTATCCCCAAGGCGCCCCGCACGAATCAGTAGGATGCTCTTTGAGTTGTTTGGTGCTAGCAATTTGGCAGTCTCTTAGTCATTTCGGTGATGTATGTTATGACATAGAGACTTCAACTTTGAAGTGCAATACTCACATATCATAGTGACCGATCCGGTTAACAGACTTTTGGTGCCCTATGTGCTGGGCGTGATGCGGTATTCCGGGAGCAGCAAAGGGGGCCGGCTCAAAAATGAAGTGCAACACCTTTGGTCCAAGGAGACTGGAGGTGAACAATGGGCAACCACTATCAGCACTTGAGTATGGATGAGAGAAACC
>NZ_JAVRKK010000178.1:0-3698 GCF_031962545.1 Candidatus Igneacidithiobacillus taiwanensis | reverse complement strand
GGCGCTTGGCAAAATCTCGACGCCGAGGTGCTGGTCCCGGGCGATATCGTGCGCCTGCGTTCTGGCGATCGTGTCCCCGCCGACCTCCGCATTCTGCGCGCTCAAGACGCCCGCGCCGATGAATCCCTGCTCACTGGCGAATCCCTACCTCGCGACAAATCAACTGACATCCCGACCGGCGACACGATCCTGGCCGAGAGGCGGAACATGCTCTTTGCCGGCACCTTTTTACAAAGTGGTCGCGTCGTTGGCGTGGTAACGGCGACTGGAGAGCGCAGCGAAATCGGCAAAATCCACCTCCTCATCGACGAGATCGCGCCAACCCCCACCCCGCTGCTGCGGCAAATGCGACGCTTCAGCAGAGGGCTCGCGGTATTCGTCTTGGGCCTTGCGCTACTGCTCCTGGGCGTTGGTCTGCTACGCCAAAGTCTATCGACCTTCGAACTTTTTCTCGCCGCCATCAGCTTTGCGGTGGCCGTCATTCCCGAGGGATTACCCGCCATCCTCAGTATCGTCTTGGCCATGGGCGTGCAAAGGATGGCGAAGGAGGGGGTGATTACCCGGCGTCTCAACGCCATCGAAACCTTGGGCTCGGTGACGGTGATTTGTACCGACAAGACCGGCACCCTAACCCGCAACGAGATGTTCGCTCGCTACCTGCGCACAGCCAGCACGCTCTACGAGGCAAGCGGCACGGGCTATGCGCCACAGGGGGAGGTCACGCCAAGCAGCGCGGATGCCGCCCGCGATGCCGCAGCGATGGTTGCCCTTCTCGCCAACGACGCGCAATTACGCGAGTCGGGCGAGACGTGGCAAGTCGTGGGCGAGCCCACCGAGGGGGCCTTGCTGGCGCTGGCGGGTAAGCTCGGGGCAAAGGATCTTGGATACCATCGTCTGGCCAGCATTCCCTTCGAATCTGCCCATAAATTGATGGCGGTTTGGGTGGCGGATCGCGGGGGCCATCAAGAGATTTTGGTCAAAGGTGCAGCCGATCGGATCCTGGCGCGTTGTCGTTGGCAACTGGCTGCCGATGGCGAGCAACGCCCCCTGCAGCAAGCATTCTGGCAAGAGCAAATCCGTAGCTTGGGCAACAAGGGCTTGCGCGTGCTTGCTCTGGCGCGAACGCAGCCGGCTTCCGATCCCGCGCAGTTCAGCCTGTCTACCCTTGGCGAGGAGCTGACACTGCTTGCCGTGGTGGGGATCATCGACCCACCGCGGCCAGAAGCAATCCGCGCCATTGCCGCCTGTCGGCGCGCTGGTATCGAGGTCAAGATGATCACCGGCGATCATGCCGACACGGCCCTGGCCATTGCGCGAGAAATGGGTCTTGCCGACGATGACTCCATGGTGCTCACCGGCGCCGATCTCGATCACCTTACCCCCGACCGCCTCGCCGACGCAGTACGGCAGGCGCGTATCTTTGCCCGCACCAGCCCCGAGCACAAGCTACGTCTCGTTAAAGCATTGCAAGAACAAGGCGAAATCGTCGCCATGACCGGGGACGGCGTCAACGATGCCCCCGCCCTGCGCCAAGCCGATGTGGGCATTGCCATGGGCGTCAAGGGTAGCGAGGCCGCCAAGGAAGCGGCAGACATCGTTCTTGCCGATGACAATTTTGCGAGTATCGCCCGCGCCGTTGCCGAGGGACGTGGCATCTACGACAACCTCCGCAAGGCCATACTGTTTATCCTTCCCACCAATGGCGCCCAAGGGCTGGTGATTCTTGCTGCACTTTTACTCGGCCTACCCTTGCCATTAACCCCCCTGCAGGTGCTCTGGGTGAATCTGGTCATTGCCATCACCCTCTCCCTGTCCTTTGCCTTCGAGCCAGCCGAAGGGGCCGTAATGGCTCGTCCGCCACGCAATCCACGGCAGGCGCTACTGGACGGTCACTTGTTCCTGCGCCTGGGTCTGGTCTCCTTGAGCATCGGTGGCGGCAGTATGGCCGGATTTTACTACGCCACGGCGAGCGGACTGGGCGTAAACAGTGCACATAGCCTTGCGGTGACCATCCTCGTTCTTGCCCAGGCGCTCTACCTATTCAGTGCTCGGCAGTTGGCGAGTAGCAGTTTTTCATGGCAAATCTTGCGCGGCAGCCCAGCGCTTTGGATTGCCCTCGGGCTGCTCCTGCTGTTGCAACTGGCTTTTCTCCATCTCCCGATTATGCAAAGCCTATTCCACACTACCCCGCTGTCTTGGCAAGCGTGGGTAAGCAGCCTTCTTGTCGCTTTTGCGATATTTGTGTTCATCGAAGCTGGAAAAGCGATCGCAGCCAGCCGCCCATAAAAAAGCCCCACCGAGGTGGGGCGAGGCAGAGGAGGAGCAATGCCGAAGCACTGCAGGGTTGAACTGTTGCCAGCCGTGGCTTATTCAGTAACGGTCTTTTCCACTTTGATGCTGGAATTGATTTCTACACGCTGATTCTGGAAGCGTCCCTCGCTGGTGGCATTGCTGGCGATTGGATCCTCGTAGGAGTGTCCCTTGAGCACCATGCGGTCCCGCGCTACGCCATGCTGCTCCAAATACTGAGCTACACTCTCCGCCCGCTTCTGCGACAGCTTCAGGTTGTATGCATAGCTACCAACCTTACTGGCATAGCCGTTGACATCGAGAATGGCATCGGGATGCTTCGCTGCGAAGGCGGCGACCTCATCGAGGACCTGGATATCATGGTCCAGCAACTTATAGGAGTTGAATTTGAAGTTGATGCCGGTGATGGTGATGGGCTTACTCTCCAGAATCGTCTTCTGCACCGGCGCAATGGGAGCGGGTGCCGGAGGCGGTGGCGGAGGTACCGGCGCCGGAGCCGCGACGGGTGCCGGCTTGGCCGGACAACCGGAGAAGGGGGCCTCAGCACAGCCGGCGGCGGAAACGAGTACAGCGGCAAGAACCAAGCTTGTGGACAAACGCATGTTTCTGTTCTCCTAGGAAAGCCCTGCGGTCGATGCCGCAGGGTATGCAAAAGGCCTTAGAAGTCGTAGGTCAGCATGACGCGGTTGTAGAGGAAATATCCACCCTGCGCCGTACTCAAATCACCGTGGGCTACTTCAACGCGATCACGGATGGACAGACCCTTGACCCAGCCCTGGGGGAAGTAGGTCAGATCGCCATAAACGTCGTTGGCATAGCCGGCGGTCTGCAAGTGGTACTGGGCATAAGCAGCCATAAACAAGAACTGGTTGCTGAGGAAATGCTGCGTCCATTTGATCTTCCAGCCATGGCCCGGGCCCATTTCCACCAGGCCGCGAATCATCGAGGTGGTGTACAGAGGATCGGTTGCATAACCAGCCGTGTAGGGCGAGATAATGGCGCCACCGCCTACAGCTCCTTGGTGGTACAGGATCTCGTTATAGCTGGCCGCCAGCTGACCTTTGCCCAAGAGAGCACTACCACCGTCATAGTCGACACCGCCAATCACACCCCAAGCGGTGCTGTTGACGCCATTACCTTTGAAGCCATCGATGGGGCTGGTTCCCGGCGCATAGCTACTGTTGAGGAAGCTGTTGCTCTGCCACTCGCGGTTGACCTGAGCGCCGAGGAAGGGATCGACACCACTGCCGGTCTTGAGGGTGTACTGAGCGTCGCCGTAGACGGTTTGGGCAAAGTTATAGAAGTTGTAGTACCAAGCCTGCGCATCGATGCCATAGCGCTTGTAACTGGTACCGAAGGCGAGGATGCCATTGGACGCCGGATCGGTA
>NZ_JAVRKK010000177.1:0-3813 GCF_031962545.1 Candidatus Igneacidithiobacillus taiwanensis | reverse complement strand
ACCGCGTGGCCGCGGATTTCCAATTCCCGGCTCAGGCCGTAGACCACATCTGCCAGCCCGCCTACCTTGGCCACCGGGGCGCATTCCGTAGCCACCTGGATTACAAACATAAAATCTCCCTTGAGGATTACCAAAAATAGCTGTTTCTTACGCCCGGACCAGAAAAAGTGCCGCCAAGGGCGGCAAGGTGAGTTCCAGGGAATAGGGTAGGCCCATCCAGGGGGTGTCTTGGGCGGCTTGGGGGCCGTTGCCAACGCCGGAACCGTGATAGGCGGGGGCGTCACTGTTGAGGACCTCCCGATAGGTACCGGCCTGGGGGACGCCGATGCGGTAGTGCTCCCGTGGTACTGGGGTGAAGTTGAACAGGGCCACCACAAAATCGCCCTGCCGATCCCAGCGCAAAAAACTCAGCACCGATTGCTCTGCGTCGTGGCAGTCGAGCCAGGAGAAACCTTCGCTCTGAAAATCCTGATCGTGCAGCGGCGAAAGGGTGCGGTAGCAGTGGGCGAGATCCCGGGCAAGGCGCTGGATGCCCTGATGCCAGTCGCGCTCCAACAGCCACCAGTCGAGACCCCGGCTGCAGTCCCACTCGCGGCCCTGGCCGAATTCGTTGCCCATGAAGTTGAGCTTCTTGCCGGGGTGGGCGCACTGGTAGCTGAAGAGCAGACGTAGGTTGGCAAAACGCTGCCAGGTGTCGCCCGGCATCTTGTCCAGCAGCGAGCCCTTGCCATGCACCACCTCGTCATGGGATAGGGGCAGGACGAAGTTCTCGGTGTAGGCATAGAGCTGACTGAACGTGAGTTCATTGTGATGATAGCGGCGATGGATGGGGTCTTTCCGGAAGTAGGCGAGGGTGTCGTTCATCCAGCCCATGTTCCACTTCATGGAGAAGCCGAGTCCGCCCATGTAAGTGGGCCGGGAGACCATGGGCCAGGCGGTGGACTCTTCGGCGATGGTGAGGATGCCTGGCTGGCGTTCGTTGAGGATGATGTTCATCTCGCGGAGGAAGGAGATGGCTTCGAGGTTTTCGCGGCCGCCATACTGGTTTGGGATCCACTCGCCGGCCTTGCGCGAGTAGTCGCGGTAGATGAGGGAAGCGACGGCATCCACCCGCAGGCCGTCGACGTGGAAACAGTCGGCCCAGTAACAGGCGTTAGCGAGGAGAAAGCCGCGCACTTCGTTGCGCCCGTAGTTGAAGATGTAGGTGCCCCATTCCTTATGCTCGCCTTCGCGGGGGTCGGCGTGTTCGTAGAGGGGGGTGCCGTCGAAGCGGGCCAGGCCCCAGTCGTCCTTGGGGAAGTGGCCGGGAACCCAGTCGAGGAGGACACCAAGCCCGGCCTGGTGGCAGGCGTCGACGAAGGCGCGGAAATCGTCGGGCGTGCCGTGGCGGCTGGTGGGGGCGAAGTAACCACTCACCTGATAGCCCCAGGATTCGTCCAGGGGGTGCTCCATGACGGGCATGAGTTCCAGATGGGTGTAGCCCATGTCCAGACAGTAGGGAATGAGCCGAGCGGCCAGTTCGCGGTAATTGAGGAAGGCACCGTCGGCGCCGCGTTGCCAGGAACCGAGATGGACCTCGTAGCAGTTGATGGGGGCGTGCTGCCAGTCCCGCTGAGGGCGCTCCTGCATCCACGGGCCATCCTGCCACTGGTATTGGCTGTCCACGACTAGCGCGGCGGTGCTGGGGCGGAGTTGGAAGGCGCTGGCATAGGGGTCGGTCTTGACGAAGACGGCCCCAGAGTCGCGGTGGCGGATCTCAAACTTGTAGAGTTCGCCGGCCCCGAGATCAGGGAGAAAGAGCTCCCAGATCCCGCTGCCGCCGCGCACGCGCATGGGGTGGGCGCGACCGTCCCAGCCGTTGAAATCCCCCACCACGCTGACCCGCTCGGCATTGGGCGCCCAGACGGCAAAAAAGATGCCGTCCACCCCCTGGTGCCGGCGCAGGTGGGCACCGAGGTGGTGGTAGGCCTCGTAGAGCCGCCCTTCACCAAAGAGATAGATCTCCAGATCGCCAAGGACCGGCCAGAACACATAGGGGTCGTGGCGCTCATGGCTACCCCGCGCGTCCTGCCAGCGCAGGCGATAGGGAGAGGGCAAGGGACCGCCCTGATGGACGAAGAGGCCATCGTCATGCAGGCGCTGCATCGCTTCCCAGCCTGTGGGGGTTTCGATCCAGGCCGCCTGCGCCCCCGGCAGAAAGGCCCGCTGCACGGCCTGCCCCCTCTCCTCATGCTGGCCCAGCCAAGCAAAGGGGTCATGATGTCGGGCAGCAAGGATGGCGGTGATGTCTTGGTTGGGCATGCGTGAGGTCCTTTGTCGACGGATAGAGTCCTTCCCTAATCCCGCGATGGAGTAAAGCAAGAATAAATTGAAAGGCCCAATCTGTATGGGTTTCCCGTATAATAGTCTCGATAAAAAGATTTGCCTACCGGGAAAATTACAGAAGGGCCCGATGAGAAAAATGGCGCGAACCGTGCTGCCTTTCAAGCTTGCGGCAACGGAAGAAGCCATAACCGCGCAATCAGGGTTGGTGCTCCATGGAGAATTTATCCAGGGGGTGGGCTTTCACCGCTGACTGGAACAGGAAATGCCCAAGCCGGGCAGCAAGCAGGGTTATAGAGAGTACCGCATGTTCTGCCCTTCGTGTTGATGCTGAGCGGGGGCGGGCGCACTCTGGAAGGCTTGCGGATGATTCATGCGGACAGGGCCTTACGCAGCCTGCTGCATCTGGATCATTTGCCCAGCATGGACGCGGCGGGGGACTGGCGGCGTCGCGCCGGAGAAGGGGGCAGGTTTGGTGGGGTTGGACCGGGTGAATCGCCGGATCGTGGCCCATCGGCTGCATAAGCTGGAACGCCAGGCCCATACCCTGGATATCGAAGCCACCCAGATCGTCGCAGAGAAACGCGATATGGCCTGGACCTACAAGGGCGAGCGAGGCTACATGAGGTAGCCTGAAATGTTTGTACATTCTCGTATGGATATAATGAACCTAGGAGAATGTCATGGAAAAGTCGGTACATGTATGAACGTCTCCGGCTTTGCAAGATGTCGTAGACTTTGGTTGGGATCGAATGCAAACATGTATTCGGCCTGTTGATGGGCATCTTACCCTGGCCCTAATGGACTATCCGCGCACCAACTCCTTATCAAAGTTACGGCTTCGAAAGCCTTTGTACCGTTCAGATACCGTCTGGCATGTGGATCTCACCTATATCCCCACGGCCGAGGGTTGGCTCTATCTTGCCGCCATCAAGGACCCATGCACCTGCGAGATCGTGGGATATGCCATGGGGGCCAGCATGACCCAAGAGCTTGCTATTCGTGCTCTGCGTAATGCGATCTCGCATCGACGCCCCGCTCCTGGGCTGATCCATCACGCTGACCGGGGAAGTCCGTATTGCGCCAAGGCCTACCGCGCCATTCTCCAGCAACATGGATTGATCGCCTCCATGTCGAGGAAAGGGAATTGCTACGATAACGCCCCCATCGAGAGCTTCTGGGGCAGTTTGAAAAACGAGATGGTCCACCAGCAGCACTTCGAGACCAGATCTTGATGCCTGCGCAGCGATTCGGGAGTACATTGAGATTGTTACCAACCATCAACGCCGGCATCCCGGATTGGCTATTTGGCCCCCGCTGTGTTTGCCCAAACCTTCACACGGGTAGCCGCTGGAGACGGAACTGTCCACTATGTACAGGACGCCTCAGACCGCCTATTACGAAGAATTGCTCCGCAACTATCCCATCATCCTGCTGGAAGATGGTCTTTCCGAAGAAGATTGGGAGGGTTGGAAAATTCTCAACGCCCGG
>NZ_JAVRKK010000176.1:0-3829 GCF_031962545.1 Candidatus Igneacidithiobacillus taiwanensis | reverse complement strand
GAAAATTAATCGAAATGAATTTTAAAAATTTATTTCCTGCAAATTACAGTTTTTTTAAATTCAATCCTAATATCGTTTTTCTTAAATTTTTCAGAAAAAAACATACCTACTTGCTCCACTAGCAGAAAATTGGCCTGACGGTAACTTGTTTGCTGTTCCTAATGAATACATTGTGAAATTGATAGCTTGTTTCCCTTCATCTAATGCAGCAAAACAAATAAAACGGGCAGTTTCAAGCCTGAAACACAACACCAACCACTAGACTATTTATATGTATTACGTTAATAGTAAATATATAAATTGCCTAACCGGGAGTGCGTTGATAAGCATTTTATGACAAATGTAACTGTTATCGTTCCTAGCTACCGTCGTCCTGACGATCTGCGTCGCTGTCTTTCCGCCTTGATCCGTCAGCAACTGCCACCAACCCAAGTGGTAATAGTGGCGCGCGATGTGGACGAATCGACGCATACTGTCGCAAAGGCATTTGCTGAACGCTTGCCGCTGGAGGTCGTGATTGTGAGTGAGCCAGGGCAAGTTTATGCCTTGAACGCGGGTTTGTCGCGTATTAAAGGCGACATTGTGGCAATTACCGATGATGACGCGGCGCCTCATGATGATTGGCTCGCGCGCATTGCCGCACACTTTGAGGCGGATTCCCGAATTGGTGGAGTAGGCGGGCGCGACTGGATTCATACGCCAGAAGGCACAGTAGTCGATAGCAAAAAGGGTATGGTAGGGCGCGTCCAGTGGTTCGGGCGTATTGTCGGCAATCATCATGTAGGCACCGGCCCTGCGCGCGAGGTGGATATACTGAAAGGCGCGAACATGAGTTTTCGGCGTGTGGCTATCGAAGGGCTGCATTTTGATACCTATCTGCGTGGACAGGGGGCGCAATTAGGTAACGACATGTGCTTTTCGATGGCGGTCAAACGCTGCCGCTGGAAACTGATTTACGACCCAGCCGTAGCGGTCGATCACTATCCCGCGCTTCGTTTTGATGCCGATCAGCGTGGGGCATTTAATCCCAAGGTGACGGAAAATTCCGCATTTAATATGATGTGGGCAACCCAGACGCAACTTGCAGGTTGGAGGCGCTTTGCGACAAGGCAATGGCAGATCTGGATGGGCACACGGCACGAGCCAGGCCTATTACGCGCGTTCCATGCGTGGATCACAAGCGATGAAGAGAAACAGGCACGTTTTGCTGCTGCGCGCCGAGGGCGACGAGACAGTGTTAGCGCAATAGGTGCAATGAAGCGCTAAAGCAATGCTCGATAGGTATCTGATGGTTCGGATCCAATCGCAGAATTTGGATGATACTCTGGCCGATACGGCGGGGATTCAGCTGATATCCTCGCATCATTATTCACAGTATGAACGGTGCATGAATCACGACGAAGCAACCCACCTCCGACTATTTAAGATCTTGACGGAGCATTACCAATATACTCGGCGCGAAATCGCCGCAAGAATGAGGTTAGGCTTGTATAAAAAACATTTTTGGCTCAACGCCTTCATCAGTAAGGGCCTGGTCAAGGTAGGCAAATTCCTCAGCACCCGGGCCAAGAGAGTCTATGCCTATCTGCTAACCCTTCAGGGCATTGAGGACAATGCGCGCATCACCATTCGCTTCCTGCAGTGCAAGTTATCCATGTATAATGCGCTGATAACGAAGATCGGGGCCCTGCCGCGGGAGGCGGAGGCCCTTGATGCCGAACAGCTTGATGCAGTAAGGAACGCATAATGACTGCCGCCCATCGTTACGCCACCTGCGTAGACCTCGGTTTACCTGCAAACGTTGTAGGTGAGATCTATGCCCGAGGCGTTCACACCTATCCAAGGTGCACGCCGGCCTATTTTTATGAGTCATCTAGTCTGGAGGCAGATCGAGACTCCCTTTTAGTCGAGAATCTCGCAGGCGCCGGAGGCTGCGAGATTCTCGACGACCCGGCGTCCCAGGTGGGCGCCAAAATTCTCGGCTTCGACTTGCCGGAGTATCGCCAGGAAATCATCCCTGCCTTTCCTAAGTCGTTATTATTCGAGGTGTCCTTGGGCTGTGGTTGCGATTTCTACCCCGGTACCGGAGTGTTCAGTTCGCCTACGCAAGCTGATACGCTACGCTGCCACAGGCTTGGCCCAATGGTGGCTCATCGATCTGGGCGCCTGCATCCTGGCGACCTATGCCAACCAGGAGTGCGGTCGGCTGCTCCATGGTACCTGGGACGCCCAGGACCAAGCGGCCATTGGCCTTTTCGCCACCTTGAACCTCGACCTCTCCGGTCTGTGGGTCGGTTGCGCAAGCGTTATAGTTACAAGTACTTTTCAGCATACACGTATGCCTGCACCTAAACTCGTGCCAGCCTTTACCAGCGCCAAGGACCATCAAATCATGGTGGTCGGCGGCGCTGGTTATATCGGTTCCCATATGACCAAGATGCTTAGCCAGTGTGGGTATAAGGTCTTGGTGTTGGACAATCTTTCTTCTGGTTTTCGAGACGCGGTGCGCTATGGTCAACTCATCGATGGGAATCTTGCGGATCAAGCACTGCTGGAGCAGGTTTTCAGCACCTACCATATTGATGCCGTTCTGCACTTCGCGGCCCTGAGCCAAGTGGGCGAATCCGTGCGCGAGCCTGCCCGTTACTACCATAACAACGTCGCCAACACCCAAAACCTGCTGGATGTCATGCTGCGCCATGACGTGCGGTGTTTCATTTTTTCTTCGACTGCCGCAATCTTTGGGGAACCGGAATATACGCCAATTGACGAGAACCATCCACAACGGCCCATCAATCCTTACGGTCGGAGTAAGCGCATGGTAGAAGAGATGCTGGCGGACTATGATCAAGCCCATGGCTTGCGTTCGGTCAGCCTGCGGTATTTCAACGCCGCAGGTGCTGATCCTGAGGGGGAGCTGGGCGAGCGGCATAATCCAGAAAGCCACCTCATTCCCTTGGTTCTGCAAGCAGCGAGTGGTCGGCGGGAAAGTATCGCCATTTATGGCAACGACTACCCAACGCCCGACGGAACTTGTGTCCGGGACTATATTCACGTCTGGGATTTGTGCAGCGCCCACCTGCTGGCCCTGGAGCATCTGCTGGCCGACGGCGAGAGTGCGGCCTACAATCTCGGTAATGGTAAGGGGTTTTCTGTACGGGAGGTCATTGATACGGTCCGGCGTGTGACTGGAAAAGAAATCTCTGTCGAAATGCAAGAACGGCGCGCTGGCGATCCAGCTGTCCTGGTAGCCGATTGCCAAAAGGCCCGACTAGAACTCGGCTGGCAGCCCAGATTTGCTGATCTGGATACGATTATCACCCATGCGTGGAGATGGGAGCAGAAGAATGGGCGGTCATGGTGAAGCAGAAAAAGGATTGGCATACATGATCTGTCGGCGACTCCTGGGGTATGTAGTTTGCTTATTCAGCTTGGCATTGTTGAACCATATTGTGTTCCTCATCACTTTAGCTTTTCCCCGTGCTTATGCTCGCCCAAGAGAAGTTCGTCCTCATAACCTTAAAAGTCCGTGGTATAATTGCGTAACGTTGAAAATCTGGGAGTTGCGTCATGCGCGGAGCCAAGGTGGAAACCCAAGGGATGTTCAGCTACCTGTCGCCGGAGCAGCGGGTACCGAAAGTTCATCCCCTGCGTGCCATTCGGGTGATCGTGGATCGGAGCCTGGCGGCGCTGGACAGCCACTTTGATAGCATCTACTCCGATCTGGGGCGTCCCTCCATTCCGCCGGAACATCTCCTACGCGCCCTGCTGCTGCAAGTGTTTTATAGCATCCGCTCGGAGCGGCAGCTGATGGAACAACTGGACTACA
>NZ_JAVRKK010000175.1:0-3829 GCF_031962545.1 Candidatus Igneacidithiobacillus taiwanensis | reverse complement strand
AGTATTGATCAGCATCTCAGTAACGTAAATCCGGGAGCTGAACAACGCTGTTGCGAAACCATACCAGCACTACCTTTATCGCAGGAGAAAATGATGTTACAAAAAATTATCAATGAGAAGTTTCCGATTTATTATCAGGAGATCCTGAAGGAAAAAACTACCTACCGGAACATTCCGGAAATCATTGATGCTCTTAAAGCCGCGCTTGCTAAGAACCCCTCCTCCCAGGTCATTGCTGTTTTTGATTTGCACGACCATGTGCAAAAGCGGGGCGGGAAAATTGCTGATGACATTCTTGGTGCCCAAACTCTGGTCTTTTGCGTGGCTAACGCCATTCCTCATGCAGACATCGTGGCACTGCGGCCCCGCTCCATCGGCGTGACCGAGTTTACTGACCGCTTTGTGCTGAATTTTCTGGAGGCACCTGCCCAACCCGTCACCGATACCATGTTAGCGCTGGTCGGCGCCATCTCCTAGGAGATCCGAGGCAGGGCTTACGCATGAAAATTACTGAGCACTTGCTCCATATGGCGATAATTCCAGGCGGTTACATGAGTTAAAAACATCGCCAGTTTGTTACATCTTGACAGTTTTTATGCGTAAGCCCTGGGGCGCAGTCGGTGTCAGGAGTTTTCCATTGTGGTGGGTCGAGCCTTGTAGTATTGACTCTTTTTGTTAAGGCGCAGTATGTAGTCAACATCCACCACAGTCGTCAGTGTTGCTGACTATGAAGAGGAGCTTTGTCTTCGTTGGAATAGTGAAATGAAGAAACCAAAAGCTACGGTGCAGAAAGATGGGTTGCATGATCGCTTTGGTCGGCAAATTACCTATTTGCGATTCTCCATAACGGAGCACTGTAACTTCCGATGCCAATATTGTAGTCCGGCTGAAGGGACTCCTTTTTTTGATCGGAAGGACCATCTTAACAGCTCGGAGACGCAACGCTTGCTGCGAATCTTCCGTGGACTGGGTCTACAACATTTGCGTCTTACTGGTGGGGAACCATTGATTCATCCTCGGGTCGTGGAAACTGTTCGGTATGGGGTTGGGCTCGGAATAGGTAAGGTAAGTCTCAGTACCAACGGCTACTTGCTAGATCGTTTTGCTGCCGATCTCCAAGCGGCCGGGCTCAATAGTCTCAATGTCAGTTTGGATACCCTCGATCCGGAACGCTTCCACGTCATCACGCGAGGTGGTTCCTTGGCAAAGGTGTTGTCGGGGATTGAAAAGGCCAGATCCGTAGGAATTCCGAGAATCAAACTTAATGCAGTATTGATGCGGGGAAAACACGAGGAAGATATTCTCCAGCTAGTGGATTTTGCTCAAAGCCGTGAACTTGATATCCGCTTCATTGAAATGATGCCGCTAGGCGTGGCTGGTAGTGGTGTTTATGATACCTCCTACCTATCGGCGGTAGAAGCCCGTTCCATTTTGGAACAGAAGGTTGGGAGGCTCTTTCCCATTGCCAGTGGCCGTGACCAGGGACCAGCACGCCTCTTTCGCTTCGCCAAGGGCTCGAGCCAAATTGGTTTTATTACTCCTATCAGCGATAGCTTCTGCGCTTCCTGTAATCGGGTCCGGCTTACTGCCGCGGGACGCTTGGTCTATTGTCTTGGCCAGGAGCAGGGAATGGATCTTCTGCCCCTGCTCCGAGAACCGTCTATGGATGATGGGATGGTAGCGGAATCCATCCGTGCTGGAGTTTGGGCAGATAAACCAGAGCAACATGCGTTTCTTCAGGATCGGAAGCGATCCTCAAAAATATTTATGATGCGTCTTGGGGGTTGAAATAAGTTGGAGCGTCTCAAAAACCCGTTCACTCTGGGTGTTGGAGGAAAATATGTAGCAAGAGAACAGGGGAGATTATGGAATGATTGCGTGCAAAACGACGGTGAAAACGATCGATCTCTTGGGCGATGCAGGAATCACGCATATAAACCGGCTCCTCGACGGTTTAAGTGGATATCCTCAGATCCAGCTTACCCAAGACCAGAGATGCCATCTTGATGAAGTTCTTGATAGTGCGATGGCCCCGGGCTTTGGCTTTGACGGCCTGGATCAGGCTGTTGAACCCTTTCAGTATGCCTTTGGAGATTTGGCTTTTGAACCAGTGTAACACCCCATCTCAATGGTTCCTGATGGTGTAGGCCACTGCTCTTGGCATTTTCTACCCATGACTTGAGCAGAGCCGCACCCAGGTGGCGATTCTAGATATGGAAGATGTCCTGGTAGGTTAGGCGAAGCTGGTATGGCTTGCACCGAGAAAGGAACAGATCGAGCTGGTCTTTCTCCCTTCCTATGCACCAGAATTCAATCCAGACGGATATCTCAACCGAGACTTCAAAACCGCCCTGCGTACCGGTCCCGTCAGTACCGACAAGACGCCTCTCGTGCAAAAGGCGATGATATTCGTAAGAAGCTGCGGCAAATGCCGGAAAAAGTCATGAGTTACTTCCGCCACCCAGCCGTCCGGCATGCTCTATCAGGCAGTTAAGGGCCGGGTTAATAATGCCCTGCCTCACTGCTGTTCCTGAGAATTCGTTTATTTTATTTATGCGTTTTATTGATGAGATGCCTCCTTAATTGATTAGCGCGCCGCAGCGTTGGTTGGCTGGTACCGCTACATCAATGTAGCGTGGCTTGGGTAGATCCAGTTCCTGCATGATGGTAATGAATTCCTCACGGCTTTTTTGCGCTAAGCGCGCATTGCAGCTTTTCTCCTCGGCAATGGAGGAGACCCGCCGCTTTTTGTAGTCATGGCCGGGATAAACTAGGGTGTCGTCGGGCAGGGTAAAGAGCTTCTGGGTGATGCTATCGTAGAGGATTCCGGCATCGCCACCCTGAAAATCGGTGCGACCGCAACCGCCGATGAGCAGAGCATCCCCGGTAAAGACGCGATCACGCCAACGGTAGCTGACGCAGCCGGGGGTATGGCCGGGAGTGGCGATGATGCGAATCACCTCGTCGCCTAGGACCAGAAAGTCCTCATCGTCCACCAAGATGTCGGCGCAGGGGGCTCCGCCGTGGCGGCTGACCACTACCTTGGCCCCAGTGCGGTCGCGCAGGGCGCCGGCGCCGGTGACATGATCGGCATGGACGTGGGTTTCCATCACCGTTTTCAGGGTAAATCCTTCGGCTTCTAAAGTTCGGAGGATGGTATCCACCTCGCCTAGAACGGGGTCGATGACCATCGCCTCCCGCCACAGCAGGTCGCCGATGAGGTAGGTATAGGTACAGGTATCCGGTTCAAAGATCTGTCGAAAAAACATGCTATCGGCTCCTTTTCGCGCATAGTATGTCCAAGTTGGGGCTTTGGTCGTGCGCGGCCCCGATAGAACCCTTACTACAGCACTCCCGGAGAAGCTGCATTGATAATTGTCAAGTTTTAGCATGATGCGGAACCCTTGCTCGAGGCACTGGGTAGAACGAAGCGCGGCGGACAGCGAGGTTCCCTATTTACAGGTACCACACTGGTGCAGGCGTACTACAGCAGTCGTCGACTGTCGGGGATATGCAGGGTTCTTTTGTGCTCGCTGGGGAAGCCCCTGAATCATGTCCAAAATTTACTGCGATTCGCAGTCGTGCCTGCCGCCGCAGGCACGATCCCATCTCGTAAATAAGGTGGATTAAAAGAGTATAATCGCCTGTCGCGGATATCGTGAAGACGGCAGCGTCACTTCGCAGCACTTTGCGGGCGCATCCATTCCCCGAAACTACGCAAAACGCGACTAAGAGGATGCGGAAAAAATCTCCAAAAACTTCGGAATTCTTCTTGACCGTCCAAAAATTAGCTTAGTTGAGGCTCTTGCCGATCCTGTTTTTGCCTTTT
>NZ_JAVRKK010000174.1:0-3903 GCF_031962545.1 Candidatus Igneacidithiobacillus taiwanensis | reverse complement strand
ACCCGGTAAAACCCCCGGATCCGGTACCCGACATGTTGAACCTGCATGGCACTCCTCCCTCGCCAAAGAAGTGCCAAAGGTTTGTGAACTTATGCAGGCCCAGTTGCGCCGGGCTGGGTTGCAACCCATCGTGGTGGCCAAGGTCCGTCAGCCCCTGTTCGGCGGGGAGGGTATCAAAGAAGCTAACCTGGTGGTGATGGTGCGGCAGCTGTCGACCATGATCAATGCCGGCGTGCCCATGGTGCAATCCTTCGAGCTGTTGATCTCTGCGTCATCGCAGCCGGCCATGCGCAAGCTGTTGAGCAAAATTCTTCGCAATCTCAATGAGGGAGAGTCGCTTTCTCAAGCTCTTGCCCACTATCCCAAATACTTCGATCGATTGTTCATCTCGTTGGTGGCGGCTGGTGAGCAAGGCGGTATTCTCGATACGATCCTGCTGCGTTTGGCAGACTATCGAGAAAAAAGCCTCGCCCTCAACAAGAAGGTGAAGTCGGCAATGTTTTATCCAGCCGCGATCATTTCTGTCATGGTGGTCGTAGTGGTAATTTTGATGATCTTCGTGATCCCCGTGTTTGCCAAATTGTTTAGCAGTTTCGGTGCGACGTTGCCCTTACTTACGCAAGTGGTCATCAATATTTCTGATTGGATGCGCGGGCATTGGTACATGGTGGTGCTAATCCCAATCGTCCTCGTTTTTGCTTTTCGCTATGCTTATCGCCGCAGCGATGAATTCAAGGTAGTCGTGGATCGCTATGCCCTCAAAATCCCGGTAATCGGCGACATTCTGCTGAAAGGTGCCGTAGCGCGTTTCAACCGTACCTTATCGACCATGCAGGCCGCTGGTGTGCCCATTCTCGAAGCCCTCGATACTCTCTCGCGAGTATCTGGCAATGCCATCATTGAAAAAAGCATTCTTCGGTCCCGCGCCGATGTTGCGGCGGGCGGCCGTATTTCTACAAAGCTCAAAGAGGATGGCGTTTTTCCGTTGATGGCGACACAGATGCTTGCGATTGGGGAGGAGACGGGCGCTATTGAAGTGATGTCCGGCAAGGTGGCTGATTTTTATGAGAATGAGGTTAACGAAGCAGTCAGTCGATTAACCACCCTCATGGAGCCGATGATCATGGTCGTGTTGGGTATCATTGTTGGCACTTTGGTGGTTGCGATGTATTTGCCAATCTTCAAGATGGGTGCAGTGGTAACCCATGGCGGCTGATGTAATTCAGCGAGCAACAAAGTGGTTTTTTAGGATGTGAAAGAATCTACGATACTTGCGCAATTCGCGATCCAAAACCAAGACCTGGTCCATGATTTCGTCAGGGTGGGCATGGTCGATGGTTGCCAATAGTTTGCGCAACTTCTCGTGAACTAGATGTTGCTTTTCTTCGAGCGCTTCTAGAGCCTCTTGCAGATCACGAGTCGACTCGGGAGACGCGGCTGGCTGCCGAAAGTTGTAGTGTTGGCGGATGTTCATGGTGTATCTCTCCTGCAGTAATGGGCCCCGATTGCGGGGCCTTGGCATTTAATGTCCTGCGTACATGGCCTTTTTGGTGTAACGACCGCGGAATACCCAAATCTGGTACCAGTTATACATGATCATGATGGGTACGAAACCAGTCATGAACAGGGTAAACACGGCCAAAGAATCGGCAGGATTTGCCGCTGCTTGCACCGTCCATGTATCGGGGACGATGTACGGAAACATGGTCGCCCAGAGCGCAAACCACATCAGAGCTACCACACCCTCGCCCCAGAGCAGGGCGATGAAGTCGCGAGAAGCCGCATGCGCCATCATCGACTTATAAGCAAAGGCGAGAATGGCCAGGATCCAGATTAGCCAGACCCACCAATGGCTACCGGTCCACTTAGCGGCGGCCCAAGGGAAGATGGCATAGGACCAGACCAAAGTAATGACGACGGCCGCCAGGGCGATCAGCGAAAAGGCATTGGTCCATTTCTTGGCGCGCTCATGGATGACGTCTCCTGCCACAAATCGTGCGCAAAGATACAAACCACCAGCCAAACTTGCGGCAATCACCGCGCCAAAGCCCGTCCAGATACTGAAAGGGCTGAGAAAATCTAGGGCGCCGCCAGAAAAATGCTTTACGTCATTGAAGGCCAAGGCGTGGGCCCCGCTCACGCCCTCAGCGGCGATATGATGCATGGTCGGAAATCCGAGCAAAGCACCACCGAGCGCAACACCAGCGCCAAAGGGAGCGACAAGGCTGCCCAAGGCAAAGAGAAACCCCCAAAAGCGCTTGGATCCGATGGCATGCACATGAAATTCAAACGCCACCGCGCGCATGATAATACCCCACAGCGCAATCATTAAGGGAATCATCAGATAGTTGAAGGCTGATCCATAGACCAAAGGAAAAGCTCCGAAGAGAATACCGCCAGCAACTACCAGCCAGGTTTCGTTGCCGTCCCAGAAGCCGGCCATCGATGCCATAATGGCGCCGCGCTCCTCTTCGTCGGGGGAAAACAGCGCAAAGATTCCGGCGCCGAGATCGGCCCCGTCGAGGCCGATGTAGAGCAAAAACATCAAACACAGCAGCATCCACCACCAAGTGGATAAACTGCCGGCGATTCGAGCAATGTCAAGCATAAAAATTCTCCGTGGCTGGCCGGGGGTTACCCCCCGGCTATTGGTTTATCGAGATTTTTCCAGCATCGGCTTGCTAGCAAAGGTCGGTTTGGCAAAACCACCACCAGCTTTCTCTTCGCCATGGCCGTCCTCTTCGTGATGGGTGAAGAGGGTGTCGGAGTGGGGAATGTTGTCCACCCCTTTGGCAATGACGCGGCTGAAGAAATACCAGGCCCCCGCCCAAACCATGAGCTCAAAGGCGATGTAGCCGACGAACCAGACGATTTCCTGGCCGACCGTCATGTGGCTCACACCCTGATAGGTCCGCATCAGCCCAAAGACCACCCAAGGCTGACGACCGATCTCTCGCGTCCACCAACCGCACCAGATAGCGAGGTAGGGTAAGAAGCCCGAAAAAACCACGGCACGTAAAAACCACGGGTTCTTACGCAGGGATTCGGCATTGAGTTTGCCGCGCAGGCGCAACCAGTTACCCCAGAGGGCAACGGCGAAGAGAAAGAACCCGATCGCGACCATGATGCGGAAGGCATAGAAAGGCACCCAGACATCCGGGCGATCCTTGGCCGGGAAGCTGTCCATACCCGTTACCTTCCCATTCCAGGTGTGGGTCTCGAGCAGACTAAGGACATGGGGAATGGTAATGGCAAAGCTGTTGCCGTCGTTCTTGGCATTGGGGAAGGCGATCAAATGCCAGCCCGTATTTACCTTACCATCCGGTAGATAGGTATGGTAATGCCCCTCCATAGCCGCCAGTGAAGTCGGCTGGGTCATTGCCACATCACGCCCCAAGGTGTCGCCAATATAAATTTGGATTGGGGTAACGATAAGCAGGGCGAGCAGAGTAGGCTTGAGAAGCTTGGTGAAGAGATCCGCATTACGGTTCTTGAGGATGAACCAAGCACTGACACTGGCAAACACAAAGAGTGCCAGTTCTATCGTTGCCACCCACATGTGCGGGAAGCCCCAGACGAAATTATCGTTGAGGATGGCATGCCACCAATTGGTGACCTGGAAAAGACCATCTTTCAGGACGACGCCGTTGGGGGTCTGCATCCAGGAGTTGGCGACCAGAATCCACATCGCCGAAAGACTGGAAGAAAGCCCGACGTTGAAGGTGGCAAAGAGATGCATGCCCTTACTGACTTTGCCCCAGCCAAAGACCATGAGACCGATGAAGCCCGCTTCGTACATGAAGGCGGTAATGGTCTCAAAGCCCAGAATGTTGCCAAAGAAGGGACCGACGGCTTGCGAGAAGGGGCCGTAGAGGATGCCAAAGGCCATCTCCATGGTCACGC
>NZ_JAVRKK010000173.1:0-4036 GCF_031962545.1 Candidatus Igneacidithiobacillus taiwanensis | reverse complement strand
GGCGCTATTATGCCGACCCCGGAGTGGCGCCATTACAGCGACCCTGAGATGGCGCCATTATGCCGACCCTAAAATGGCGCCATATTGGTGGCCGTTGACACGTGTCGCTGAATGGCTCCGCAATCGCTAGATAATCGTCCACATGGCGCTGTGTCTCGCGGTAGTTCGTGTCATTTCTTGCAAGGTCAGCGTCCGCTCGCAGAAAGGTTCGATTCACTCTCTTTGGTGCTTCGATGTGCCCAATGATCAGATCTTTGTTTCCTGGAGCGTGCAATATTTTCTTTTTGGATAAGAATGTTCCGAGGTGGGATCTTGGGTTGACCTTGTTATCCTTTCCGAAGCGTAGTCGGTACTTGTCGAAGAACGTGTAGCGCCACTCAAAGCCAGTAATGATCCAGGTGACTCTCCGGCTGGTCCGGACAAGAGTTAGTGATCTGTGTCTCCCGTATGGACCGTAGGCTTGTGCGTAAGCTCGCGTGTTAGCGCACAAGAATTTTGTATATTCATCGAGGACCAGAACGGCGTTATCGATGATCTCTGCACCTTCCGTTTTCTTCTTCGCCATCTCCATAATCTTGGCGTGGGCCTGAACGATGTCTGCGATTTCTGGATGCCTTTGCAGGCTGTCATTCATCAGGTCGACAATGCCGTCGATAGCTTTCTGTGCCGCATCAAGGACGCGGTTCCGATGCTCCATAAGGTTGAGCGTGACCTTGACAACTGCTTCCAATACCGGAGCCAGACGGTAGAGTTTGTGCAAGGATTCGACCTGTTCTTCGTCGATGAGGACGCGCATGATGTCACGGTCTGGTAATGTGTTTTTCTGTCGCCGTATACCATGTTCGTCATGAAAAGCGTAGCGGACAGTATGGTGGTCAACGGTTGATTTCTGGCGCGGCGCATCCTTCACTACATAGACAGAAACGCCGCAGTCCCGACCAGACTTTTTGACTGCGTCGTGGAGTTCAGTGGCGATGCAATCCTCCCCCAGCAGATGTGGCAAAAGGTGCGTTTCGTCTTCAATGAAGTGGTCGACATAGAAACGATTGTATGGCTCTGACTGGACGGATGCTGCGTACGCTTTGCGTGTTTTTGGGTTCAGGATGAGCTGCTCCTGGGTTCCAACCCAGAACTTTCCATCTGGTCGCTTGGTGCGATGGCGCAGGATGGGCCCGCCCTCCTTCGGACCTAACTCATCATGCGGCGTGAGGGGAAATCTCCGCTCCCTCTTCTCTGTCTTGTTTGTCTTTCCATCAGAATCTTTCGTTGTCATCCGCACTCCTTTTATTCAACTGCCGACACTGGTATATGCACAAAAACATGGGAAGATGGTCGGTTAATCTGATGCGCTCATGCGCGAAAGTCGCCAATCTTGCCGTTGCGCTCTTGGCGCGTAATTGCGCTTTGCGGCGTTCGTTGATCGTGGCGCTTGTGTCGTCATGATGTGCTGATCGTTTCTGTTTTGTGCGTCGATGTCGCGCAAAATCGTCGGGCTTCCTGTAGCTCTATCCCGCGCAAAGCGCTGACATGGTCGTTGCGATTTTTTGGGCAGACTGCATTTTGTGTCGATGCCCAATGGTGACGATTGCGCCTTTATGCGGCACAGATTCGGTTGGTCCCGCCCCCCATGATCGCGCAAAATCGCCATGATCTTTGATGCACTCTTGCTTGCAAAACGCTGATCAAGTCGTCCAGCTTTGCGCGGCAAACTGCGCTTCGTCCCGATCATGGAAATCGGAGATTTTGTCGAGAACGCGCACGAGTGTCGTTTGCTCCACAGCCCAGAATCTTGCAAATTCGTCGATGGATCTGACGCGCACTTGCGTGAAAGTGGTCGATCTAGCCGTTGCGGCTTTTTGTGCGGTCTGCGCTTTGCGTCGATGGGAGATGGTGACGACATGCCGCACAGATCGCGTTGGATTCTTGCGACCGGATCTCGCAAAAACGCCTGGGTGACTGGCGACATCTTGGTCGCATATCGCCAATCTTGCCGTGGCGTTTTTTGGCGCGATCTGCGCCTTGCGTCGATGGTGGTCAGCGACGATTTTTGCTTCATGGGGGGCTGGTTGTATTGGCTTTGGTGGTCAGGATAGAGCAAAGCGTGCCGGAATCCGATGCCGAAACTCTTCTGTTCTGGCTGGTGAGGCGCATCCATCATCGGATCTTTCTTCGCTCCTTGCGGGCGTGCTCTTCCTCTTCCTCGCGAATCTTTTTCTGGATAATCCGGATGCTATCCATGGTGTAGATCACGATGATCTTGAAGACGCGAAAGACCTGGGTGATCAGCACCCATACAGCGAGCAGGAGCTTCCCTATCCCCTGGAGGAGCAGCACGGTGAGGCTGCGGAATCCCTGCGAGAAGATAAAGAAGAATACGGCGACGCTAAAAACGAGGACCGGCAAATAGGCAAGCATTTCGCTTCCTTAGTACAGGCGATGGAGGCCGCCAACAGCCTTTTTAAGAGCAAGTCTGCGTCTGATCTCATCCTTGGTTTTCTCGAAGAGCCAGTCGTACTTTTGGATCACCTTCTGCGCGACAACTTCCTTGCTGTATTGCGGGTACTGTCGGTACATTGCCAGGAAACCTCCGTGCGAAGTCGTGAAGGCTGGTACGAGGATGAGTTTTCCTTCTTCCTCGTCGAAATCCCATACCCAGCACTTAGAGTTGATCTCCTCGCGCTCGGGTAACTCCAACACCCGGTCCAGGATATATTCGTCCAAGACCTTGCTGATCCCGCGAACCCCAAACCGGCCACTGCCTACCTGATCCACCAGGAAGCCGAGTGCCTTGGGGGTCATGTCGGGAGCCAGGAGCTGCAGGTTGATGGCGATCTGTACCGCTGTTTCCCGCAGGTAGGTATCGGCAAGGATTTGCGTGAGCGTCTCCCGGCTCAGGCTGCGGAAATGGACGACATTGCCGATCCGCCCCACAAACTCGCGGCGGAATCGGGAGATCTTCTGCCCAGTGCGTGGATCCGTTGCCTTCGAGTTCACTACGCGCTCGCGGAGCTCTTCCTCGGTAAGTTCAGCGCACTCGTCATCGACCAAGGCGTTGCTGGTCATGACGACGATGCAATCCTCGGTCGAAATACGCTCGTCAAAAGAGGCATCTTGCAGATAGCCTTCGTCCAGGCAGGCCATCAGGCCGTCGAAGATCTCTTGTGGCCCCTTCTCGATCTCGTCGATGAGGATTACGCAGCGACCGCCAAAGCGCTTGACGCCCTGGGTGATCTGCCCGCCGGTGTCGCTGCCCATATAGCCTGGCGGCGGGCCGAAGGCTCGCCATTGGCTTCCCTCTCCACTTACTTCATTGGCGTTGAATCGGACTATTCTGCGAATGTCCCCATAGACCAGTTCGGCGATAGCCTTGGCGGTCTCCGTTTTCCCGACACCGGATGGTCCGGTAAAGAGAAAAGAAGCCAATGGTTTGTTTTTGCGCCGCGCCAAACCGGACGTGACTCGTCGGATGGCGCGCTCAATCTGGTGAATTGCGGCATCCTGTCCGATGATTCTGGTACTCGCCATGCTCAGATGGATGTCTGCTGCGATAACCGTGTTCATTACCCATTCCCCTTTTTTTCTGCTCACTTTCACTATGACCATCTTACCATAAAAAATAACCATCTCTCCTTTATCTATGAGTAAAAGAGAAAACATCTTTTGCGAATGGTAAGAAAGCCATTGTTTGTGAAAATCGGAAGAAAGGTACGAGGCTCTAGTTGGCCCACCTCTTTTTTTGTTTCCGAGAAAGGGCGAAGTGCAGAATTTTTATGGTAATCTAATTGCAAGAGCGCAACGATGCGTACAGCAAGCTTACACACCCAGGGACCCCAGCCGATGGAGGGGAAAAATCAGCGGCAGCGGAGATGGTGTACACAAGGGGAAGCACCTGATAAAGGTGGCTAGTAAAACTCCGCCCCGGTGGCACCAGGCAAAGCCCAGGGCTTACGCATGAAAAATTCCGGTGAGGACTTGCTCCATGTAGCGGTTGTCCCAGGCCGCCTTTTTTCGGCGTCCTTTGAGGCTTTCCTTGGAA
>NZ_JAVRKK010000172.1:0-4104 GCF_031962545.1 Candidatus Igneacidithiobacillus taiwanensis | reverse complement strand
TACTGCGCGACCTGCGCACAGTCATCGACGAACTCGAATCGGACCCACCCCGGCATCCCAAGCAACCCGCTGGTGCAGTTTTTCACCATGGATGACAGAATAGCATCGCCAGGCCGCCAACCGGGACGACAAAACACCGAAGTCTACCGATGGCTACTGGAAGGCCATCGACGCGAAAACTGAGGAGCTTGGTCACTGTTATGTCATCGTTTGCACATGATTTTCTGCAGCTGAAAGAAAAGCAACTGCAATTGCAGCGCCGAGAACCGTATCTGCGCAGTGCGATCATCACCGTTTTGGTACTCATCGCCTATTTCTTGGGCTATGGTCTGGATGAACTCGTACCCACCCATGTCACCGCGGCGGTTATTGGCGCCTTATGGTCAGCCGTCACGGTCTTGGCGGTTTTCAAGGACCACTGGCAAGAAACGCGGACGAGCTTTTGGGCCACCCTGAGCTCCGGCGTGCTTGGCGCCATCGCCGCGGTAATTTATCTGACCTACATTCCCGCCAATATGGCCTCCCTGGCGGCAGTCATGAGTCTGTCTTTGCTGTTGAGCCAGCTCTTGGGATTTGCCGATCGCGGACGGCAGGTCGTGTCGACCTTATTGTTGATTGTGATTTTCTCTCATTTGAATACCAGCGCT
Source organism: Candidatus Igneacidithiobacillus taiwanensis (assembly GCF_031962545.1). Classification (NCBI taxonomy): domain Bacteria; kingdom Pseudomonadati; phylum Pseudomonadota; class Acidithiobacillia; order Acidithiobacillales; family Acidithiobacillaceae; genus Igneacidithiobacillus; species Candidatus Igneacidithiobacillus taiwanensis. The sequence goes on along the minus strand of NZ_JAVRKK010000172.1, from coordinate 3,457 downwards.
CCTTGGCTCAACGCCAGCATGCGGATGGGCGAAGTGGTACTTGGCGCCGGGACCGGCCTGCTGGGAGGCTATTTGTTGCATGTCTACCATGCCTCCAATGCTGCGCAGCAACCCTAGGCACAGACAACACAAGATAATCCGCGTTAGCGGAGTTAAAGCTACCCGAACTTTGCGGCGCGGGCACCCTCTCAGGGGTTTGGCGTCTGCCGCGGCCACGGACCCGTATACCAAGGCGGAATGTTTGGAAGCCCATTGGACAGCACCGGAGGGCGCCGCGGTGGCGCTGGGGGGCGTTGCCAAAAATGCGGATAGGGTTGCACTGGCAGGTACAGCAAAGGAGCGCTCCGCTCTTCGTGAATGACCACGGGTGGCCTTGCGTTTGCTTCGAGAATGCTCAGCAAACGTAGGCGCGCGGCAAGAAGCTCTTCCTTGGCAATCTGCTTCTCGGCCCGGAGCTTGTCATCGGGCTGTGGAGCCTGCGGCTGCACTGGCGGCGGCGGGGGTGCCGGTTGGGGAACAATTTTTTGCACCTGATGCGATCCTGCCGGCGGCTGATCGCCGTAACTGACGGCACCCGAAGGGGAAACCCAACGATAGATCGTGGTAGCCGACGCAGCTAGCGGCGGCGCCAGAAAAATCAGAAGCAAAAGCCAACAGCTTCGACTGGCGATCACGTTCCAGCCCTCTACAAGCGACGAAAAATGCGGCATCTGCGTACTCGCGATTACGCGGAGCCTAGCGCATAGACTCTACTCCTATTGTCGCACTTTCCACAGCACCAGCGAGATAACCAGGAAACGCCGCTGCCCATTCGCTGCCTATCCCGATAATCTTTCCTGCCCAGGGACCATGGCCCGGTGCGGCAACAGGAGCGGAAGCATGCTCCATGGCCGCGTCTTCGTCGAGCGTCGTCGAGGTGAATGGATTCTCCGCCCAATCCTGAAAAAACTCCGCCACGGGCTTGGTTGCAGACGCCCCGAAGAGACGGCCGAGTTGCCGGCGACACGCCTCCCGAAGCGCTTGCGCCGACATGCTGCGCCGAAGACGCGCCGGCATTCCCAAAAAACCGAAGAGTGCGCCGGTGCCATCGGGCAAAGAGGCGTCGTGAATTTCCTGTAAAGGACCAACAGCGCTACGACCCTCGCCCGACAAACCCTGCGCTTGCCAGAATGGCTTTTCATAGACGGCCAGATATTTGGCGTGGGGTGCCATCCAGGTAGGAGTAGCGGACCATTCCCGCCGCAGTGGCTCGGGCAAAGCCGGCGCAAAATGCAGACACTCGACCGCCAAGCGCGGCGGCAGGGCGAGCAACACCTTATTTGCCTGCCAAACCGTCAATTCTCCATTGTCGCCAACCGTGGTAACGGCTACTTTTCCGCCAACGATCCGCAGCTCCTGCACTACTTGGCCAAAGTGCATGCGCTCGGCAGCGAGATTTTTTTGCAAACCCTCCACCAACGCTGCCATACCGCCCGCTAGTCGCCAGGATTGTGGTACCGAGCGATAGCCGGGCATGTGCTGGGGTGGCGTCGCGTTTGATCGCTCGACGACCATGTTGCCGGTCTCGTACTGCGGGAAGGTCTCAAGCTGCAGTTGCGCAATGAGGTGCGCCAAGTTGTCCTGATATTCGGGCCAATACCAGCTTGGTCCCAGGTCGAAGCGTTGCGTGGAACTGCTACCAGGTGCAGCCACGGAAAGAATTCTACCACCTGCGGCTTGCCTCGCCTCGAGCAGGCACCAATCGGCACGAAGCTTCGTTAGCAAGTGCGCCGCGTACAAGCCGCTCAGCCCCGCGCCGATGATGATGAAATCTGCGGATTTTTTCGTCATGTGCGCACTGTGGCGCAAAATGCGTTGCGCACGCAACGGAGACAACGCCGAAATGTCACAAAGATCGCTGGTTGACCCGTGCCGACAGGGCCCCTGCAGACTCCTTGCGTTCGGAATAGCGATCGGTCAAATAATCGCTGCAGCCGCGGCTGAGCCAGGTGAATTTCAGTAACTCTTCCATGCCGTCTCCTCAGACTAAGGGCAGCCACAGGGCCAAGGCGAGAAGCGTCAGGACGAGCACCGGCGGGGTGATGAGCAATCCGGTGCGCATATACTGGCCCCAGGTAACGGTCATGCCCTTGCGACCGAGCACGTGTAGCCAGAGCAAGGTGGCCAGACTGCCAATAGGCGTGAACTTGGGGCCAAGATCGCAACCAATGATGTTGGCGTAGACGAAGATCTCTCGAATGAGCGGATCCGTGGCCACCGGCAGCTGGTGGATGGCCAAAGCCCCCACCAGGACTGCCGGCATGTTGTTCATCACCGAGGAAAGCGCTGCGGCCAGGAAGCCCGCCCCCACCGCCGCCAGCACGGTGCCCTGCGCCGCCAGATACTCCAGGGCCATGGCCACATAATTGGTCAGACCGGCATTGCGCAGCCCATAGACCACGAGGTACATGCCCAGGCTGAAGATCACGATTTGCCAAGGGGCGCCGTGCAGCACCTTACGCACCGGGATACAAGCGCCCCGCCCTCCTTGCAACCAACGTCCGGCCAAGGCCAGCAGTATGAGCGCTCCCGCCCCGGTCACCACCGAGACCGGCACCTGCCATTGGGCCGTGACGAAGTAGGCCAAAAGCAGCAAAAGCAGTACCGGAAAGGCGGCACGAAAGACCAAGGGGTCTTTGATGGCCGAGCGGGGTGCGTCGAGGTGGGCAGTGGAATACACCGCTGGCACGGCACGTCGAAAGTAGAGCCAGAGCACGCCCAGGGTCGCCGCCAGTGCGACGAGATCGACCGGCACCATCACCAAGGCATACCGATCGAAAGTGATATTGAAATAATTAGCACTGACGATGTTGACGAGGTTGGAGATCATCAGTGGCAGGCTGGTGGTATCGGCCACAAAACCCGTTGCAATGACGAAGGCGAAGGTTGCCTGGGGGGAAAAATCCAGGCGCAGAAGGATGGCCATGACGATGGGGGTGAGTAGCAGGGCCGCACCATCATTGGCAAAAACGGCAGAAATCATTGCTCCCAAGAGGACGATGAGGGGGAACAGCTGGCGACCGCGCCCGCCGCCCCAGCGTGCCACGTGCAAAGCCGCCCAATGAAAGAAGCCAGCCTCATCTAAAATCAGGGAGATAATGATCAGGGCGACAAAGGTGAAGGTGGCATCCCAAACGATATGCCAGACCACAGGGATGTCACGCCAGGTGATAACCCCCGTGGCCAAGGCGACGACCGCGCCGCCAAGGGCGCTCCAACCGATTTGCAGGCCCTTGGGCTGCCAGATGACCAGAATCAGGGTCACGATGAAGATAGCTAGAGCGAGCATTCCGCACTCCTTGGATAGAAAACTCGGGTAGTCTGCATAAGTTCACAAACCTTTGGCACTTCTTTGGCGAGGGAGGAGTGCCATGCAGGTTCAACATGTCGGGTACCGGATCCGGGGGTTTTACCGGGT
>NZ_JAVRKK010000171.1:0-4148 GCF_031962545.1 Candidatus Igneacidithiobacillus taiwanensis | reverse complement strand
AATGTGGTTGCTCGTGACCATGATAGACGCCGATCAAAACCGCGCTCAGCAATCCAAAGCGGAAAAAAGGCAGGATGACCAGCTCCAGGGCAAGGATCAGCGCCACCAGTGGCCAACCCTGGGCGGCAATCCCGGCGATGCCCGAAAAAATAATGCTGGTGTGGTGTACACCGAAGATGTCGACGGTCAAAAAAGGCAGTAAATTCATTGGTAGTAGTAGCAGCAACGCACTCAAACTCATGGCCAGGGCCGCGTTGATGCTCCGCCCGCGGGTGCGTTCCAAGACTGCCCCGCAACGCGTACAGTAGGTATGCATTCCCGGAACGATAACAGCCGGCAAATGCTGCAATAGACCGCAGTCGGGGCAGCAGACGAAGCCATGCTTGGCGTGCAAATCGACATCCGCACCGCCTGCTAGCACGCTAGCTATGGGCTCATTCTCACCGACCATATGATTATAGGATAGCGCGCTTCCGGACACTCTGCCGAAAATCCGTTTCGACATACCCTGCGAGTTATGAGAGATTCTCCCAAGAGATCGATTTACGAGGAGAACATCATGCCCGATCAAATCCCTATTCTAACCACCAACGATTTCCCGGGTATGCGCGTCGTGCGGGTTGTTGGCCCCGTCTATGGGACTTCGGTACGCTCCCGCAGCATCGTCGGCAACTTTCTGGGTAGCGTTCGTGCTGTTTTCGGCGGCAAGCAGTCGGGCTATGTGAAGATGATTGCCCAGACCCGAGACGAAGCTCTGGCGCAACTAGCGGAGCACGCGCAATCCCTGGGTGCCAACGCGGTACTCGCTACGCGCTTCGACTCGGGCGAGTTCGACGCGGGGCAGGGGCAAGCCATGAACGAGGTCACAGCCTATGGGACGGCGGTGGTGGTGGAACCTGCCACGGACTGAAATGTTCCAACGGCTCTTCGGTCATGTTGTCTCTCGCTAATTTCTCTCGAACATGAGTAGGAGGGCTGCTCGTTCTTTGATGGTGAGCACTACCGAAAAGGGTGCTGTTTGCAGGTAATAGCGTTTTATCCTGGCCCCTGTTGGCGCCAGCCCAGACGCCTGATCCATTGTGATAAATTGTGATGATTTTTGCCTACTGAGTTCTTTTGTAGAAGGAATTAACGGAGCACCAATTTTTTTTCAGCACAGACCAGCATGGCCAAGTCAGACGATCCGACTGGTGACATCATCGACAGGTACCGCGCGTAACCAGACGCTGGCAGAGCAGGCGGCAGCAACTCCTGGGCGTTGTCGGCTGAATGCGTTCCCGGACACCGACGGGTCCCGAAAAGTGGTTGGCGGTGTCCAGAAACCACAGGTGTTCGAGAAACGTCGGTTTCCTCGGTCTATCTTTGGTATCAGCTTGGTATCTCTACCATGAGGCACTCATGCCGATACAAAAGAAACTTTCGTTATGTTCTATATGCCTGGTTGGAAAATCGACATATCTATTTGGAGAGAAGCTCCAGGTCCCTGCGTGCATAACAAATGCCATTGATTGAGAAGAGAAACCTAGCAATAAAAGAAGGGAAAATCGCTTCATATTTGTTCTCCAAGAGGTGCGATGAAATGGATTTGAAAAGCTAGATAGATGTTTTCTGGTTTAGTTTTCACAAAAACCAGAACCGTTGTTAATGATCATGCTGACCTGAGAAATATTTATCCAGGTACTGTATGGAAATTCTTTTGACTTTCCCCCGGCCAAGTAAAAAGTCAGGTTATTTATTTGTGCATAGTTATGGTCAACGTTGGAAACGGTGCCTTTCACGTACTCAATTTCTGTGCCAGATACCCACTGGTCTGGAAGATCCTCTAGGGCTCTAGTCAGTGGTTTTGACATGAAACAATACGTCTTGCCAATTACTAATGGAGTGCTTCCAGAATTGGAAATATTATTTGATCCATTATTATGTGTGTCTACACATCCGGATAGAAAAAAGATAACAGCTACGATCGCTGTTAATATTTTCGTGCTCAATTTGAAATTTGCGGACATTTTGTGGAAACCTTTATCAGTGATTTTTGTGATCTATGATTTTCTGATGACGGCAGGTTCTGCCATGTAATAGCTGACATGGCGATGGGCTATCTGGGGTAATAGTCGTGCGGGTCATTGTGGCATGTTCCGTTCTATTTGGGTGGATCTACATTCACTACCATGATTATTATTCGACAGCGGGGTAATTGTCGAGGGGGTGGCGAGCAGCAAAGAGCGTTACGACCTAAGCGTTAGCCTTCTTTGTGCTCGCTATCAAGAGCGGCGCGGGCGCACTTCCGGAGGTTTTCGATCTTGTGGACGTTCTGCGCATTCTCCGGGTGGGCTGCTTGAAGACGTGCTCATAATCAGATATCTCCATGGCATCGCGCTTGGTCTTTAGGTGATGATCTTTGATGGAGTCGTGCGATCGGCAAAAGTTACGGATTATTGAAAACCGTTGCGCCGGTAACTTGGGTAACCCCTGCGGCCTCAAAAAGCGCCTTGTTGAATCCTGGCTGCGTCACAATAGCGTTAACCGTTTTGTTTAACATAGCTTCTGAAGCAGAATGACGATTACTGCTTAATGATAGCAAACCAGGTGTGCTGGTTTTAAAGCTTGTTTCTACATTTTTCTGGAATAAGGTGTTACCTTTTCCATTTTTAACAGATACAGTTACAGCTGTTTTTCCATAATGGCTGATGTATGTCAGATGCATATTTTCGTGCATACGGAACTTTTTCACATGTACAACAAGATGTGCGGCACCGTTCTTTTGCACGTTGTAACCCATTATCTGTAGGGCAGAATTCAGGGCGCGGGTTAAGTCTTTCTGGATATTCATATACACGTCAGAAGTTTTAAACCCATAACCATTTTTGGTGTACCCGATAAAGTTCTTATCCTTCCGATCATTGATAACATCTACTGCGACCGAAACTTGAGCAGCGCCAGCCACCTTGGTCATTCCCGCAGGAGCCTTGTAGGTAGGATGCACTTCGTCAGGAACAAAAGCACAACCCGTCAAAGCAAAAGCCGCAACCAAACCAGCAACCTTCAAACCGCTCTTCGTCATCTTCGTATTCATGGAACTTTGCAGCCTCTATTTTGAATGGATGATCTTTGGGTAAGAATGAGACATAGCGCATCCTTCTGTCCCATCTGGCACTCTTCATGTAGAACCCGCCAGATTGTATTCAAAAACTTTTGCGATCGGTGTGGCATAAGACAAAACGGTAAATTCTTCCTCTCTTTTAGCAGGTTGGTCAGTATGCTGGCCTACCCACATGTCCGCTTCCAGTCCAAACTCGCCATTTATTGCATTGGCACCTTCTCTCAGGTTGCAAGTGTTTCACTTCGTCCCCCAATCCAGAATCACTTGCCCGTAGGCCGATTCTTGATAGGGCGGCTGTTTGTTCGCCATGTAGGTAATCGTTGGAGTCAAGCTCAAGACCTTATGGCCGCGCAAGAGCGAAGGCAGCGGGGCGCTTACCCCATTGCTGCAATGCCAGGGTGCCGTGTTCAGTTCTTCCGGCAAGCGCTGCATCGCGATTTGCGGATTGTAAGCCGACAGTTGAGTCACCGGAGTGCTCGGGCTATCACAGACGACCACGCTAGCCGAGGCCATCCCGCAACACCCTAGTAGCAATCCCGCAGCCGCAATTTGCTGTCGCATCATCCGAAAACTCCTCCTGAACAGAAATGCTGCGTTTTCGAAATTAAAAATAAAGGCACCTAGAGATGCGCTCTAAGTGCCTGTTTTATTTGGTGGGTTGTGAGGGGATCGAACCCACGACCCGCTGATTAAGAGTTAGTCGCAATGATGTTTCACCACCTTGGACGATCTTGCACCATCCAGCATAATGCATTATGAATCATAGCATTGTGATGATTCATTGTTGCATGCTCTAGCACCATCTAGCTTGCAATTTCCTTCCAAGCGTCTACCATGTGTCTACCGTTTTTGCTAATCAGTGGGTCACATGAACACTACCATCCGCTTGCGTAAGAGTACCGTTGACAGCATCGAACTACCCCAACCGGGATCACCTCCCGTGTTCTACCGGGATGACCAGCTAGTCGGCTTTGGCCTGAAGGTCACCCCAAAGAGCAAGATCTACATTGTGGAAAGACGGGTGGCAGGAAAGAGCAAACGGATCACC
>NZ_JAVRKK010000170.1:0-4210 GCF_031962545.1 Candidatus Igneacidithiobacillus taiwanensis | reverse complement strand
ATCGTCAAGATCAATGGCAAAGCGGTGGAGGGGCTGGGTCTGGAAAAGGCTGTCGATGAGATGCGCGGCAAGCCCGGTAGTAAAGTTACCCTCACGCTGTTGCGACCACATAGCAATGTTCCCCTACAGCTCACCCTGACCCGCGCCATCATCAAGGTCCAAAGTGTGCGTTTTCAAATGATTGCCCCGGATTATGGCTACCTGCGCATCAGTCAATTCCAAGACAATACCGGTACCGCCGTGCAAAATGCCGTCAAGCAGCTGGAAAACGACGCCAACGATAAACTCAAAGGACTCATTCTCGATCTCCGCAATAACCCCGGTGGGGTGTTGCAAGCCGGAGTAGAGACCGCCGACGCCTTCCTCGATACGGGCCTGATCGTCTATACCAAAGGACGCACTGCCAATAGTGCCATGCGCTTTCGTGCCCATGGACCCGACCTGCTCTTGCACAACGCCCCGCTCGTCGTGCTGATCAATGGCGGTACCGCTTCGGCGGCAGAGATCGTCACCGGAGCGCTGAAGGATAACGGCCGTGCCCTGGTTCTCGGCAGCCGTAGCTTTGGCAAGGGATCGGTGCAGTCGGTGATTCCGCTGGACAATGGCGGTGCCCTCAAGCTGACCACCGCCTTGTACTACACCCCGGCAGGCTGCTCCATTCAGGGGCAAGGCATCGTTCCCAACGTCGCCGTCGTCCCGAGCAACCCCGAAGAGCGGAAGATCGATAGCGTCTTGCTCAAAGAATCGGAGTTACCCGGCATGCTGCAGGCGCAGGATCCCTGCCAAAAAATCAAGCCGCAGGTGGAAATCCCGGAGCCTCCCCTGTCCGCGAAAGCGGCGGAGAATGCGACGGCCAGCGAGGGACCCAACCTCGCTACCGACTTCGTCTTGCGCAAGGCCCTGGAGATCCTCGAGGGACAGCCGGTGGATACCCTGCAGAACGGCAAGACCGTCAAACAGGTCATTCCCCTTCCCGTTTACAGGGGCGGGGATAAAAAACCCGAGAACAAGGTCAAAGCCGCATAGATTGGGTTTGCGGACAGAGCATGGAGATCAGTACTCCCCAAGTCGTCATCCCCCTTGCCGCTGGCTGCGAGGAAATGGAAGTGGTCATTTGCGCCGATATTCTGCGGCGCGCCGGGGCAGAGGTCAGTTTGGCGGGCATCGATGGCGATGCTGCCGTAACCGCCTCGCGCGGTGTCGTTCTGCTGCCCGATTGCAGCTGGGAAGCACGGCGCCAAGCGCCGATGGATCTGTTGTTGCTGCCGGGAGGCGCGGGTGGGGTGGAGCGGCTACGGCAGTGCAGCAGTCTGCTGGCCCTGTTGCGGGAGCGCATGCGCAATGCCGCACCGGTGGCCGCCATCTGTGCTGCCCCTTCCCTGCTCGCCGGGCAGGGTCTTCTTGCCGGCAAGAGGGTAACCGGCTATCCCGGCACCCTTGATGCGGCGAGTGCGGAATATCGCTACTGCAGCGATCCGGTGGTGGTCGATGGCTCCCTGACCACGTCTCGTGGTCCGGGAACCGCCATCGATTTTGCCTTGCAGCTGGTCGCGCAGCTCTTTACTGCCGAGCGACGAGCGGAGGTGGAAAAGGCATTGCAAAGGCCAGCAGTTTACCTTTCTTCTTTCCCTGTGGATAATGGCCCGGTTCAATCAAACTGAAGGAAAAATCATGAAACTTCGCGCAGTTATTTTGGCTACCATGGTTGGCGCCATTTCTTTGCCCGTGTTTGCCGCCCCGGCAGCAACGGTCAATGGCCACGCCATCGAGAACAGTCAGGTCCAGGAAATCATGGATATGAGCCCGGATCTGGCCAAGCAACCCAATGCTCGGGAGCAGGTCGTCCAGAACCTCATCAACATGGAAGTATTGTCTCAGTACGCCGATCAGCATGGCTTGGCGCAAACCCCGGCGGTAGAAGAACGCTTGAGCCTGGCCAAGCGGCAGATCCTGGCCGACGCCGCTGTCGATTCTTACATCAAGGCGCACCCCATCACCGACGCTGCTGCCCAGGATGCCTACAACAAATTCGTTGCAGCCATGGGTAAGAAGGAATATGAAGTGCGGCACATTCTGGTCAAGACCAAGGCGGAGGCCGACCAAATCCTTGCCAAGCTGAAGGCGGGGCAGAAGTTCTCCACCCTGGCGGAGAAATACTCCATCGACAAGGGCAGCGCTGCCCATGGTGGCGAGCTCGGCTGGATCGTCCCGGGCATGGTCGTGCCGCCCTTCGCCCAGGCGGTAGAGACGGCCCCCATCGACAAGCCGGTGGGCCCGATCCAGACCCAGTTTGGCTATCACATCATCGAAGTGCAGGCCACGCGTCCGGTCACTCCGCCCAGCTTTGCTTCCATGAAGCAGCGGATCAAGGCGCAGTTGCAGCAGCAGGAAGCGGCCAAGTTTGTTTCCGATCTGCGTAGCAAGGCGAACATCAACATCACCAAGTAAGGTTTCACGCTTTTTTGGCAGGGCCGCGGGGGAAACCCTGCGGCCTTTTTCTTGCCTAGACGATTGGACGGCGCCACAATGAGACTATCGAGTCTTGCAGGAGCTTGTGTGGTGTCAGCGCGGAAAAGTCCCCAACAACCCGTTCTCGAACGGCAGACGCAGGTGCGTGAACCGCATCTGTATCGGGTCTGTCTGCTCAATGATGACTATACGCCGATGGACTATGTGGTCCGTATCCTGCGCGAGTTTTTTCATAAAAGCCAAGAAGATGCCGAGCGAATCATGATGGAGGTCCATCTCCAAGGCAAAGGCACTTGCGGGATTTATCCCTTTGATCTCGCAGAAACCAAGGTCACCCTGGTTACCGCGGATGCGCGTCAGCATCAGCACCCCTTGCGTTGTACCATGGAGAAGGAGTAGGCGATGATCGACAAGGCCTTGGAACAGTCCATCAATCAGGCATTTCAGACGGCGCGCGAATACGGTCATGAATACGCCTCCGTCGAGCACCTACTGCTGGCCCTTCTCGATAACCCCGCCAGCATGGAGGTTCTCGATGCCTGTGGCGCCGATCGCAAGCGTTTGGCGCGGGAACTGAAGAGCTTTCTCAGTAAAAAAATCCCCTCCCTCGGAAGCGCCGGAACGGTCAATAGCCAGCCCTCCATCGGCTTTCAGCGGGTCATCCAGCGCGCCCTCTACCACGTACAGTCGGCGGGCAAGGAGGCGGTCACGGGTGCCAATGTGCTGGTCGCCCTCTTTGCCGAGCGCGAGTCCCATGCCGTCTATTTTCTGCAAAAAGAGCATGTATCGCGCATGGATGTGGTGACGTATCTGGCCCACGGCCAACCCCGGGATGAGGAAAACGACGAGGGCGAGGAACCCGGTAACGAGCAGGAACGCAACAAATCGAGCAAGGATCCCCTCGCCACCTACACCCGCAACCTCAATGCCCTGGCACGGGCCGGGCGCATCGACCCCCTCATCGGGCGTGCGCAGGAGTTGGAACGGGCCCTGCAGATTCTGGCGCGGCGGCGCAAGCACAACCCCCTCTTCGTTGGCGAACCGGGGGTGGGCAAGACCGCCATCGTCGAGGGTCTGGCGCGCGCCATCGTCCATGGCCGCGTGCCCGAGCATCTGCGCGACGCGACCATCTACGCCCTCGATATGGGTGCGCTCATTGCCGGCTCTCGTTATCGCGGCGACTTCGAGGAGCGCCTGAAGGCGGTGCTCAAGGCCCTGCAACGCCAGCCCAAGGCCATCCTTTTCATCGACGAGATCCATACCATCATCGGTGCGGGTGCCGTCTCGGGTGGGGCAATGGATGCCTCCAACCTGCTCAAGCCCGCCCTTGCTGCTGGCGAGCTGCGCTGCATCGGGGCGACTACCTATCAGGAATTCCGCCAGCATTTTGAGAAGGATCGTGCCCTCAGTCGTCGCTTCCAAAAAATCGACGTACCGGAACCCAGCGCCGACGAGACCTTTGAAGTTCTCCGCGGCCTGAAGCGGCAATTCGAAAATCACCACCACTTGCGCTACACCGACGCTGCCCTGCGGGCGGCGGTGGAACTCTCGGTCAAACACATCCACGATCGTCATTTGCCCGACAAGGCCATCGATGTTATCGATGAGGTGGGAGCGGCCCAGGCCCTGCTGCCGCCTTCTCGGCGCAAGAAAAGTATCGGCGTGCACGATATCGAGGAAATGGTGGCAAAGATGGCACGCATTCCGGGTAAGTCGGTTTCCGTCGACGACCGCAGCGCCC
>NZ_JAVRKK010000169.1:0-4226 GCF_031962545.1 Candidatus Igneacidithiobacillus taiwanensis | reverse complement strand
GTCACCACCCACCCCGTCGAGTACCAGATGTACTACAGCCTCTGATCGACGGAGTGCGCTGGCAAGACCCCGCTTCGGCGGGGTTTTTTGTGTTGTGGGTTTTTTGTGCTAATTGTTCTACCCGGATAATTCGGAAGCGTAGCCATGCCAGTTCAGCCAATTCGTAGTCTATCGTCCCTGCTATTTGCCGCCGTTCTGACCATGAGCCTGCTGCCTACGGCCAACGCGGCAATCTACCGCTGGGTTTCGCCAGACGGTGTGGTCACCTATGGCGGTAATCCGCCGGCGAATGCCATTGGAGTGCAGACCATCGACGGTATGCCGGCCGCTGCCCCGCCCAGTACCCCATCACCCTCGGTAAAGGCGCCGCTGGCGCACACCGAACCGGCACCAGTGGCGCCCGCCGTATCCGAAAAAAGCCCGGCGCAACCGGCGCTGCAGGCGGAGTTGGCGGCCGCTCGGCTGCAGCTTTTGCAGGCAACACGCGCCTACAACGAAGGGAAGTCGGTGCGCTATGGCAACGAGCGCAACTATGCCCGCTATCAGGAGCGGATCGATCGCCTCAAGGAAGCGGTGCATGTGGCGCAGTTGCGGGTGCTGCTCCTCGAGCATCAGCTGAACGGTGGTGCTGCGGAGACCGACACCCCCTGATTGCTGCTGGACCGTCGATGCCGGGCTGGCGTACCATTGTGAAGCTGATAGCAAATCCAGACTTCAGCCTGCGCCGGCCACCCCAACGGATGTGTTATGCCTCGAATCCTTCTCAGTAATGACGATGGTTATCTGGCTCCCGGCCTTGCCGCTCTGGCTGCGGCACTGCGACCCCTGGGGTCGATCGAGGTGGTGGCGCCCGAGCAGGACCGCAGCGGTGCCAGCAACTCCCTGACCCTCGACCGGCCCCTGCGGGTACGCACCGGGCTCAACGGTTTTCACTATATTGTCGGTGGAACGCCAACCGACTGTGTTCATCTGGCGGCCACCGGCATTCTGCCGGAACCGCCGGAAATGGTGGTTTCGGGCATCAACCGCGGTGCCAACATGGGTGACGATGTGCTCTACTCCGGCACCGTCGCCGCCGCCATGGAGGGGCGGCATCTGGGCATGCCGGCCATGGCGGTTTCTTTGGTCGGCCGCGACCCGGAGCACTACCAAACTGCGGCCCAGGTCGCCTTTGAGCTGCTGCGTGGCCTGCTCGATCACCCTCTGCCCGGGGACACCATTCTCAACGTCAACGTCCCAGACCTACCCTACGCCGAGTTGGCAGGCTTTGAGGTGACCCGCCTTGGGCGTCGGCATAAGAGCGAGATGCTCATGCCGGCTGCCGATCCCCGCGGGGAACCGGTCTATTGGATTGGTCCCTCGGGGCGAGAGGCGGATGCCGGGCCGGGTACCGATTTCGATGCAACCCGCCGCGGCTACGTATCCATAACCCCGCTCGATCTCGATATGACCCGCTACAGCTTCATGGGAGAGCTTTCGGATTGGCTGCAATGCTGCGTCTCGTGAAGCCGGAAGTGGGGATGATTTCTCCACGCACCCGGGAACGCATGGTTGCCAGCCTGCGCGCTGCGGGTATCGACGACGATCGGGTGCTCGCCGCCATGCTTGCCCTGCCGCGTCACCTTTTTGTGGCCGAGGCCTTGGCAAGCCGGGCCTATGAGCCGGTATCACTACCCATCGGCTGGGGGCAAACCATTTCCCAACCGCTGATGGTGGCGCGCATGCTTGCCGCCTTGCTCGCCACTGGCCCGGTGCAGCGGGTGCTGGAAATCGGGACGGGTTCGGGCTACCAGACGGCGCTTTTGGCTAATTTGGGTATGGAAGTTTTCAGTATCGAGCGAGTAGAAGGGCTACACCGGGCGGCGGCGGAACTCTTGCAGCGCTTGGCGATTCCAAGAATACATCTGCGGCTGGGGGATGGCAGCCAGGGCTGGGCGGATGCCGCTCCCTTCGATGCCGTCGTCTTCACTGCCGCTGTGCCTTGTGCCTTGCCGCCCTTGTTTCACCAACTCCGGCCGGGTGGCTGTTTGCTCTCGCCGGAAGCCGATGGGCGTGAGGAACAACGGCTCAAACTATACCGCTGGGATGGACAACAAGCGCAGGAGGAGGATTTGGGCGAATGCCGCTTCGTCCCTCTCCTGCCGGGAACGGTCAGTCAGAAGGATCGCATAGGAGTTTGAGCATGGGCGGTGAAGTCTTGGATCTGGGGTCGGAGCCGGAACTCGAAGAAGAGGTCTCGGAAAGCAACGACACCGCAGATCCAGTCCTCACCGAACTTGGCGGTAGCCTCGATGCCACCCAGTGCTACCTGCAGGAAATCGGCCACAACCCCCTGCTGACGGCGGAAGAGGAAATCACCCTGGGTCGTCTCGTACAGCAGGGTGATAGCGAGGCGCGACGGCGCATGATCGAGTGCAACCTGCGCTTGGTGGTGCGCCTGGCCCGCCGCTACATCAATCGGGGGCTGCCCCTGCTCGATCTCATCGAAGAGGGCAATCTCGGCCTTATCCACGCGGTAGAAAAATTCGATCCGGAAAAAGGCTTTCGCTTTTCCACCTATGCGACCTGGTGGATTCGTCAGAACATCGAGCGGGCGCTGATGAATCAGACCCGTACCATTCGACTGCCCATTCATGTGATGAAGGAAATTTCTTCCATCCTGCGAGCGGCGCGCTGTCTCGAGCAGAAGTTGCAGCGCGATCCGAGCCCCGAGGAGGTGGCCGCAGCTTTGGATTGTTCCGTGGAGCAGGTGCGCCAATGTCTGGACCTCAACGGACATGTCACCAGCCTCGACTCCGGCGGTGGAAGGGAAGATGACCCCGGCTTGGGGGAGCGCGTCTATGACCCCGAGGTGGCGGGCCCGGAGGATCGTTTTGCCGAGAACGACCTCAGTCAGAGCCTGTACCGCTGGATCGGGGCCCTCGAGGAAAAGCAGCGCTTGGTGCTGTACTGGCGTTTTGGCCTGGATGGCAACGACGGGGCGACCCTGGAGGACGTTGGCGGGCGCCTGGGGCTGACCCGGGAGCGGGTGCGGCAGATCCAGGTGGAAAGCCTCTTGCAGTTGCGCCGGCGCATTCTGGCCGAAGGCCTCGATCCCTGCAGCCTGTTCTCCTAGACTTGCTGCGCTAAGGGCAGGAGGGCAGCCGCTACCTCGCGATCCTCGGCCAAGAGAATACCGTAGGTGCGGCAGGCGGCGGCGCTATCCATGATCTCGGCGGCGAGGCCGGCCTGGCGCAGGGCGCCGAGCAGGGCGATGTCGAGTTGTTGCCGGGCGCCGGTGCCAACCAGCAAGACTTCCGGCGGCGTGGCGAGCAAAGCAGCAAAGTCGGCCATACCCAGGCTGCCGCCGGCGGCCGGCCCCCAGGGGTGCAGGAGCAGGGTGCGGCTGAGCAGGACGCCGCCAGTGTAGCGCAGGCCGTCGATGACAAAGCCGGTGGCGTCGTAGGATTGCAGGCTGTGCTGTGCGCCCGGGCTTTGGCGGTGTAGTTTCATCTTCGTCCCCTCAATTGACAGCGTCCATTCCGCTCTCTATTGTTCTTCGATTTTGATAGATGCCTCAAGGGCAGAGTTTCCATAGCCATGAATAGTGATTTCGAGCGGATCCGACGCCTCCCGCCTTATGTCTTCAACATCGTTACCGACCTGAAACTACAGGCGCGGAAGCGGGGCGAGGATATCATCGACTTTGGTATGGGCAATCCCGACCAGCCGACGCCGCAGTTCATCGTCGACAAGCTCTGTGAGACGGCCCAGCGCGGGGATACCCACCGCTACAGCGTCTCCCGCGGCATTCCTCGCCTGCGTAAGGCCATTTCTGGCTGGTACGAGCGCCGCTTTGGGGTCGCCATCGACCCGGAATCCGAGGCCATCGTCACCATTGGCTCCAAGGAGGGCCTCGCGCACCTCGCCCTAGCGACCATGGGGCCGGGCGACACGGTACTGGTGCCGAGCCCAACCTATCCCATCCACCCCTACGGTTTTGTGATTGCCGGGGCGGACGTGCGCCATGTGCCAATGCTGCCGGGCCACGATTTTTTCGAGGAGCTCGAAAAGGCGGTCAAGGCCGCGTGGCCCAAGCCCAAGATGCTGGTCATCAACTTTCCCCATAATCCCACGGCGGAGGTGGTGGAGCTCGATTTCTTCGCGCGTGTCGTCGATTTCGCCAAAGAGCATCGCATCTGGGTCGTGCATGACCTCGCCTATGCGGATATCGCCTTCGATGGCTA
>NZ_JAVRKK010000168.1:0-4261 GCF_031962545.1 Candidatus Igneacidithiobacillus taiwanensis | reverse complement strand
CTACCCGGTAAAACCCCCGGATCCGGTACCCGACATGTTGAACCTGCATGGCACTCCTCCCTCGCCAAAGAAGTGCCAAAGGTTTGTGAACTTATGCAGGGGCGGTATTTTCACCCGGGGTTGCATGGAGGGTTCTTGGCGCATAACACGCCCTTGTGGTTGCGCTATCGTTGCGATTCGAGATGCATAGAGCCAGAGCGAAGAGAATCGATCGAGCTCCCAAGGCGATAGTGATGTGCGCATGCATCTCGAACTCCCTAGTGGTGTGGGATGATCCTCCAGGGCTTGTTTAGTGCATTCCCGGCATGCCGGGAATCATGGGCATAGTACGCAGGTAAAGCTGCGAGAACATCCACCAAGTCAGTCCAATGGTAATGACGAAGAGGGGAATGAACATTACCAGCGCTACGGTATTCCAGATATTATGCTCGGAGATATCGATATGCAGCAAAAAATAGACTTGCGCGATTATGGCAAGACCGGCGCAACCAACAATGGCCAAGAGCAGGGCAAAGGGTGGTAGCACGTGGCCACTAACGAGAATCGTTGCGGCAAACATCAGCAGTGAGGCAACGATGAAACCGGTCAAATAGTTGCGTTTGCTGGCCATCTGCACTTCGGGATGATGCAAGGGATCGCTGTGACCGTGACTCATGATAGGTACCCCCACAGATAAACAAAAACGTAAATAAATACCCACATAACTGCCTGAAATTGCCAGAACATGCGTAGACTCAAGAGTCTACCCACAACATCTTCGCTAAACCCTTGACGCAGAATTTGGTAGAGCATGACGAGCATCCAGAGCAAACCGACAAAGATATGCGCAGCATGCACCTGGGTAAGGGCGTAGAATGCCGAAAGACCACCGCTTACCTCTGGAGTAACTCCCATACTAATCATGCGCAACACATCGTGAATGTCGAGGCCCAGAAAAATGACGCCTAATACCATCGAGGCAATAATGGCATTGATAACCCCGGTTTTATTTCCCTGTTTGAGGGCCGTCATGGCAAAACCATAGGCAAGCACGCTCAGAAAAAGCGCCATGGTCTGGATAAATGTGTACCAAGGTGCAACAAACTGTGCCGGGGTTGGGCCGGTATAATAGCTGTGGCTATAGCTTAACACCCCATAGGCCGCAAAAAGTGTCGCAAAGAGCATGCCGTCACTTAATACGTACATCCAAAAGCCGAAGGTACGGGTAGAAATGACATCATGACCTTCGTAGTCGTCGGACCATAGGACTACCTGTTTGGGATCCACAACCTCATCATGTGCGTGCATATAAACTCCTATGAATGGATGCCGGCGCGGAACCCGGCGCCAGCGAGCGTGGTGTTAGAGCTGGCGGGAATCCGTCGGCGGCGTGCCGTTGCGAGCGGATGACGAGAGCGGCGAATACGCATGCACCGTACCACCGCTAAAGCCCCCGCCTTGGTGCACGGGCTGGTTACTACCGACTACCATTGCGGCCTTGGAAGCACGATCCAGCTCTGCCATCTTTTCGGCAGAAATCACATAACCCGAATCACCCTTGTTAGAACGGTAGATCATCAGTAACACCGCTATGATCAGAGCCGCCGCCGTCAGCCACCAGATTCTCCATGTGAGGCCAAAGCCCACCAGAAAAGTCATGGCGCCAATATATAGAGCAACACCGGTATTATTGGGCATGTGAATGGCCTTGAAATGATTTGGCTGAGTTTCTGCGAGGCCATGTTCGCGCCGCCAAGCGACTTCATCCCGAGCGTTGATGTGCGGGACCATAGCAAAGTTGTAGAAGGGTACTGGGGTGTCCGTGAGCCACTCCAGGCTGCGTGAGGTATTCCAGGCGTCGCAGCTATGCACCCGATTTTGCGCACGGTCACGAATGCTGGCATAAAGCATCCAGAGAAAAGCCAGAACCGAGAGGCAGTACACGGCAATGCCAACTTCCTGAACCGCAAACCAGCCCGCCCATTGCGGGTTAAAGGGCCAATCCAAACGCCGAGTTTCGCCCATAAAGCCGAGCATGAACATTGGGAAAAAAACCAAGGCCGTGCCGGCAGTAAAGAGCCAGAACATGATTTTTCCCCAGATTTCGCTGAGGCGGAATCCGAAGATCTTGGGGAACCAGAAAATCACCGCGCCAAAGACCGCATAGACGATACACAGGAGCATCATGTGAAAATGTGCAACGACGAACACGCTGTTGTGTACCATGTAATTGATGGCGGGAATAGACAGCATCATACCGGTTAAACCGCCAATGAGTAGTAAAAACAGCGCACCAATGGCCCAAAGCATGGCGGCACTCATGGTGATTCTTCCCTTGTACATGGTGAAGGCCCAGTTGAAGACCTTTACGCCCGTAGGAATGCCAACCAGCATGGTAGCGATACTGAACTCCGTGCTCACATAGGGGCCCATGCCCATGGTAAAAAAGTGGTGTAACCACACAATCCACGATACTCCGGCAATGGCAAATGTTGCGAGCACCATCGCGGTATACCCAAATATGGGCTTCTCGGAAAAAGCGGGGATGATTTCCGAAAGCATCCCGAAGGCGGGAAGAATGACAAAATAGACTTCTGGATGGCCCCAGAGCCAAAAGAGATTGGTATAGAGCATCAAATTGCCGCCAAAGCCAGCGGTAAAGAAATGGGTACCCAGATAACGGTCGGCAGCCACCAAGGCGAGGGCAACCTGTAGGCAGGGAAAAGAGGTAAGGGCGATGATGTTGGCCGAGACCGCCGACCAAGTAAATACTGGCAGACGACTCCAGGTCATTCCCGGTGCCCGCATTTTTACCACGGTAGCAAGAAAATTGATGCTGCCCAATGTGGTGCCAAGGGCAACCAATTCCAGAGTCCAGATCCAATAGTCCACCCCCACTCCTGGGCTATAGGAAAGCTCGAAGATTGGGGCATAGCCAAACCAACCGTTGTGGGAAAAATCGCCAACAAAAAGGGAGGCCATGATCAAGACCACAGCAGCAGTAGTGATCCATAGCCCCAAGGCGTTGAGGTAGGGATACGCCATATCGCGGGCACCAATTTGCAGTGGCACGATGATGTTCATTATGCCAACGAGTAGTGGTGTTGCTGCGAGCAGGATCATGATCAGGCCATGCGCGCTGTAAATCTGTCCAAAATGAAAAGGGGTCAGATATCCATGTATGGCGCCCATGACTTTCATGCCGTTGTCACCTGGTCCGTCGGCGAGGAGTTGCTGCGTGCGCATCATAAGGCCGTCAATAAAACCCCGGAACAGCATTACTAAACCGAGGATGATGTACATGATGCCAAGCTTTTTGTGATCGACAGTGGTAAACCACTCCTTCCATAAGTAGCCCCATTTGCCGTAGTAGGTGATTGCTGCCACCAAGGCTATACCGGCGATCACAATGACTACGAACAAGGGTGCAAGAATAGGATTCGTATAGGGAATCTCGGACAGTGCCAAGCGTCCCAATAGTGGGCTCCAGGGTCCAGGAACATTAACCAACATAGCAGTTCTCCAATTTTTTTGCGGATTACGAGCGATGTTCTGCCGCTTGCAGTTTTAGGTAATGGAACATGTTTTCGGTCATGAACATCGGCAGTGGCCATTTCTTTCCATTCATCACCTCCAAGATGACGTGATTGAAGAGTCCCGGCTCGACTCGGCCCCATTCCGGTGTCTTGTCCGCCACATTGATGTACGGCTCGGCAAAGCGATTGAATTGCTGGTAATCCATGCGGCGTGGATCGTTTTCTAGGCCCTTGGCCCAGTGCTCGAAGTCGGTCTTGCTGACCACATCGGTCTTGAACAACATCCAAGAAGTGCCAGCGCCACAATAGTCTGCAGCAATCCCTTGGTAGCTACCGAGATGGTCGCTCATCAGGGCATCTTTGGTACGCATACCGGGCATTACGTCGATCATGCCGAGCAACTGTGGTACGAAGAAATCAGTGGTGACCGCCGTGGAGGTTAGCTTAAAAAACACCGGCGTGTGCACCGGCACAATCAATTTATTGGCAATGGCAATGTGATGGAATTGCGGATAAATGAATAACCATTGCCAATCCGTAGCGATGACGTCGACATCAATAGGGTCGCCATGCGGTTTGATATGCTTGGTAATTGCGGTAGGATTGTAAGGATTGACGGCAAAACTGCCGTTGATTGCCACCGCCCAAGAAAGAAAAGCCACAGCCGCGATGGGGATACCCCAAAAGGCGATCTCTAACACATTGGAATGTGACCATTTACCATCGTAGTCGGCGTGCTTGTTGCT
>NZ_JAVRKK010000167.1:0-4383 GCF_031962545.1 Candidatus Igneacidithiobacillus taiwanensis | reverse complement strand
AAGGATTAGCCACATGCCAAGTGGCGGTTTTATCGCGTAGCGATGATGGCGTATTGGTCTGGATACAGTAACCCCGGACGGTTCCGGGAGCAAGACCCCCGACCGACTCTGCATAGCAAGAGGGGCGCTGCTGACCTGGACGATGAGCTTGTTTCCAACAACCCATCATTTTGGCCACCTTTCCAACAACCTCCGAGGCCTGCCAGAAAACATTGGCCGAGAAGGCCTCGGCGGGCGTGTCCATCAAAGGGTGGTTTGATAGATTTTGAAATTTTGCACTACAATCCTGATCCACCCACCTTATAGATTCATTAGTGCTTTGGTTATTAGGTCCGTGCGTGCTCTGATAAATTCATCAAATGAATCAAGCGAGTAATCTGGAAGATCAGGAATAAGATGACGCTTTTTGAAAGTTTTATCCCTCGTACTAATCCATTCGTTAAATGGCGTGGCATTTTTTGATAAATTTTCCGAATCGGTCAGCAACTGGAGGTTTGAAAGACGATTAAAATTGGACATGTATTGTTTAATCTTTGCATCATCATATCCACGCCGCCGCAGTCCGCGGAATTCCGATTGCGGGAAAATATGATCTTCATGAAAGACGGCATCCTTCCAATCACGATCCGGATACAGGAGAGACAGCACAAGATTTGTATACCGCCCCTGATATGATGACTCCAAAAGACGATCAATTTCTGCTTCGCTGAGTTTTGGCTCAATGCCAAGAGATTTATATAGGTCATCTGTCGGGAATTTTGTACTCGCATCGCACTTGATTAGTAATTCCCTCAAGCGCGTCAGCGTCGTGTCCGACGATCCACCGAAGGCATTCTTGAGGGTAGAAAAAATAAACCACTTGCGGATCATAACTTGTATTTCCGCGTCTTTCTCATTAGATGATGTATCAAAAGAAAAATTACCGCGCTTCATAAGATAGAAAGCGATCGGGAGCAGCGCTAACGGCGCTACGACGTTTTTTGCGTTAAATCCGAATCGTGATATGAGTCGAACTGTCACGGCCAAAGATGCCTTGATTGTTTCCCAATTGCTTTCGATAACACGGAGATTAGTCTTAGTGAAGTTCTTGACCTTATATTGAATTGGAAGGTTCTCGCTAAGGTATAGGCATGCCTTCAGAACGAAGTCCTTACCAAAATTGTATCCGTTCCCGATCTTATTGAGCGAGTCAGTGAATTCATGAGTTTCACTGCGGGCATCCAGCGTTTCCCATTTTGCTGTGGCTGTTGCAAGAAGCAGATCGGAGTATTCAAGTGGTTGTCCGGCTGAGTTAGCTCGGACAAACACCTGCAAGACCTTATCGTAGTCCTGGGACTTTTCCTGGTAGTAGTTACCAATAAGTGTTGTATGAATACGATTATGTAAGCGTCCAATAAGTTTGTTGGCATTGTTACGCAGCTCATCTGGTAGTTCTTTAAGGATTGGCTCCATAGCTGATTTCGCATCTTCAGCATCATCGAAGTCGAGTATCTTTCCGACGCGAAACCATAGTTGATTTTCTCCGGTATCAGGAGTGTCATCTTCTCGAAAAGAAAAACCATAAGTTAGTTCTTCTGGATTCTCTTCATTTGCAACTGGTATTTTTAGAAGATCTAAGTACAGTCTAGTATTTCTCCAACGATAATAGAAGTACCGATAAGATCCCTTTAGGCCGATGTATAGCGAGGTTATTCGTTGTTGTCCATCAAGCACAAGGGTGATATCATCTGTACCGTTTATATCGGCATTTTTGTTGTGCGGATCCTCTTCGTTGAAATCTCTAATAAACTCGTAAATCGGCCATTCGTCCTTCTTGCTTTGATCGAGTTTCCAATATAGAAACGAGCCAATTGGAAAATCAGCCATTATTGAATCAAACAGCATCTCGATCTGGTCTGTACCCCATACAAACTCTCTTTGAATGGCGGGGAGAAAGAGATTCTTATTGATTTGTCGAACTATGTCGATAACTCGTACCGGTATGTATTCCATCTTAATTCCCTTAGATGTTATTTAGAAAAAAATAAATTACGATTTTGATTTTGAAGCGCAACATTATGTCCGTCAATTGATCCACGGCTTTCCCGTGAAATCTTTCGATAATTATTGTGCTGACATATATTGGCTGGCTCAAGAATGAACTGCAACACCTTTGATCCAAGGAGGCTGGAGGTGGAAAATTGGCTATCAGTATCAGCAGTTGAACTTGGATGAGAGAAATCGATTGCAGCGGGAACTTAACCAGGGGATGAGCCTGCGGGCGAGTTGAAGCAGGATGCTGATCTCGGCGTTACCTCGGGGACACAAGAAGCGCCTGCCACACACCCGGGGCAAAGATCGTCGTGGTGGTATACCGAACATGCGCTCCATCAAGGAATTTCCACCCGAGGCGGAATGGCGACAGGTGCGGACGCTGCCCAAGGTGATTCTCCTAACGCTGACCTACGGACAAGGGGGGCGTCACCAGGAGTCGGAGAAACAGGTGGGGATACGGGCGTTTTTGTTGCTAACCTACATAGTCCCTGGCAACGACCCACGAATGAGAACACTAATGGTCTGCTGCAGCAATATTTCTCTAAAGGCACGGATTTGTCTGGTTATTCCCAGCAGCGCTTGACCCATGTGGCCGAGGAACTCAATAATCGATTCAGGAAATGTCTGGGATTTCGAGCGCTCGCCGAAGTCATGGCTCAGCAAGTCAAGGAGTTACATGCTGGTTTTGCACTTCAGACTTGAAACCGCCTCTTATTAACGTTGCTGCACATGCAGTTGTGTTCGTGCATTATAGGTGGCCTTGTGGTGTTACTGCAGGAGCGGTCCACACGAACACCACGAATACATGTGATGATGTCCTTACGTCATGGCCGATTTGCCGCAGGTCGTGAGCTTTCAGTTTGCAGCCCACAGCGGTGATCCACATCGCTGCCTTCAGTCGCAGAGGTGTGGGCAAGCCGCACAACGAGGACGCCCTGTGCGTGGCCGGGCAATTGCTTCAGGGATCAGTGAGCGAGCAATGGCAAATTGCTCGCACCACGCCACTCCTTGTGGCCGTCGCCGATGGTGTGGCTGTTGGAACAACGCCACGTCGCGCCAGTCGTGCATTAATCAATCTACTTCTAGAGGCAGATATAGCTCATAAACCGGCGTATCTCGCCACGCAACTGCGCGCCATTCAGGCTCGTTACGCGTCCTTGGCCGATACCGATCCCACTGCTGCAGGCATGGCTTCGACTCTGGTCGGCGCCGTTATACATGGTCAACATTGCACGGTCTTTAATGTTGGCGATGCACGCGCCTATGTGCGCGACATTGCAGGAGGCATGCGACAGATATCGCACGATCACACCCAGATCCAAGACATGCTTGACGCCGGTGAGGTCACTGCCGAGCAGGCACGGCATGCGGCCAGCATCTACGACCAGCTTACGGGATACTTTCTGGCTGAGGCGGAGTTCGAGGAATTCCGGGTGCATGTCGCTCAGTGTGCGCTTCAGCAGGGTGAGCGGCTGATTCTCGCCAGCGACGGGTTGCACGAAGCCTTGTCCGATGCCGAAATCGGCGTCTTGTTTGTCTCCTGCTCATTAGAAGTGCTGCATCACGCCTTTCGCAGAGCCCGCCAGCGCGGCGGCACCGACGACTTCACCGTGCTGTGCGTCGCCTCCGAAATGAGGCAAACGTTATAGCGGCCCCCGTTTTCTGGATAAAGGCTTAAGCTATTCTCAGATAGACCATTCCACCAAACTACCCTTTGCCGGACATGATACCCGACCTTTTGCACCATTCTGTCTCATAGGCATGCAGCCATCCCAGCCGTAATCTACTGATTCCACTGCTATCGAGCAAGCTCCGCAATGGGCTATTATGAGACATTATGATCACGGTGGAGATTTTTGGCGATGGCGGATCAGAGGAAAAGGCGCAAACGGAAGAGAGAGCCGGAGGCGGAGGCCCTTGTTCTGGATGATCCCAGGCAAGGGGATTTGTTTGGATGGGTGCCAGCGGAAACGACCACCGAGACAGCAGCCCCCGATCCGGTGGCGTCTGGATCTGCAGCACCGTCTCCGGATTTGCCGCCGGCAGAATCGACATCCGCAGCCCAAGGGTTGCTCTCTGTAGCAGTAGCTACTCCCAAAAAGCGCCGAGCGGCTTCGGAGAGCGAAAGAAAGCATCTCACTGCCCTGGAGGTGGATCGGCTCCTGGCGGCTACCAAAGACAACCCCCGGACAGGCCTACGGGACCGCTGCCTGATCCTTTTGATGTTCCGTCATGGATTGCGGGTAACCGAGGCCTGCGCTATGCGGATGGACCAGGTAGACCTGGAGAGCAGGATTCTCCATGTGCAGCGGCTCAAGGGTGGGCTCTCCACCACCCAGCCCCTACGAA
>NZ_JAVRKK010000166.1:0-4424 GCF_031962545.1 Candidatus Igneacidithiobacillus taiwanensis | reverse complement strand
CCGTCCGTGGTCATTGCCCGGGCTTTGGGTCTCCTGCTTCAGTTTATCGGCGTCTGGCGTTTTCTACCTATCGTGCCTTCCGCTCTCTTCAATCGGTCGCGCGCACGCGCCCTGTTCAGCTATGGAGGCTGGATATCTGTTAGCAATATCGTGGGACCGGTGCTCGTTACCTTCGATCGCATGCTGATTGGCGCTCTGCTCAGCGTTGAAGCGGTCACCTATTACACCGTAACCTATAATCTCGTCAACCGTGTCTCCATACTCCCCGGCGCACTCTCCACTAGCCTGTTTCCTCGGTTTTCACGTACCGAAAGCGGAGAAGGGAAACAATTGGCCGAACGTGGATTGCACCTGCTCCTAGCCGTCATGACGCCCATCACTGTCATCGGCATCGCTGTGCTCCCTCTTTTCTTGACGTACTGGATCAGCCCGGCGTTTTCCCGGCATGGGGCCTTGGTGGGCATGATTTTGCTTGCAGGCATCTGGATCAATGGGCTTGCCTATGTCCCCTACGGCTTGCTTCAAGGACAAGGTCGGCCCGATATTACCGCTAAACTGCATCTCCTCGAACTACCGTTTTTCCTGCTGGTACTCTGGGGAGGGATTCACTGGCTGGGCCTGCCAGGGGCGGCGCTGGCGTGGAGCTTGAGAAATGCCGCCGATGCCTTGTTGCTCTTCTATTTCGTCCGGCTTTCCCACGGCTTGCGGTATGTTCTGCCAGCCGTATTGATGATGGGTTTTGCAGGCGCAATCGCCCCTCAGCATATTGTCTCTGCGCAAAGCATTTTAGCTTTGGTGATAGTGTTATTCAGTATCGTCTGGGCGTTATGGATAGCGCCAGAATTGCGGCATATCCTTGTTCAATCAAGGCACAGTTTATGGCATTTTTCCACTTCGCGAATCAGAAAACATTCATGAACGACTCCAACGCACTCGCCCAATGCACTCCATCGTTAGGAGATTGGTTCGCCGAGGATCTGGAAGGGCTCGGGCAATGCTCGGTATGTACTAGTGTGGAACGTTCGCTCGTTGCAGAAAGAATTCAACCCGGGATATTACCTTCGACCGACGCCTTCACCCTGATTGGGTATAAAATATGAGCATCAGAGCCAAGATCAAAAGCCTCCTTGGGCTGCATAACCGCCGACAAGACTTGCAGCACAAATACCCGCAATATAGGATTGGCCGTGGCTCCTATGGCAACCCAACCATTCTGAGCTGGAACGAAGGTGCGTCGCTTGCGATCGGCAATTTCTGTTCTATCGCAGATGGAGATATTTCTAGGTGGAGAACACAGGACCGACTGGGTCACAACCTATCCTTTCAACGTGTTGTGGTCGTCCGCTTCTGCCATGTCGTGAAATACAGGTTTGAGCCTGCCATCATAGAACGGCTACTCAGTGTAGCTTGGTGGAACTGGAGCGACGAATCTATAAAACAATACCTTCCCTTTTTGTTGAGTACAGATATTAACCTATTCTTAGACAAAGCGGAGCATTCAGCATGAGTGTGGGAGATCAATTTACTAAGGATGGTAATGATGTTTCAATGGCTACCCATTCTTTCAAAATTGTTACTGCGCGCGGCCTGCGACGCTTCTCTCCCGAACAGTTTTGGAGACACTCGTGAACAACATCAACGAAAGCGACCACCGCGCTCCCCCACAGGGAGATTGGCCGACCGAGGATCTGGAAGTTTTGGGACATTGCCCCGTCTGCGGTACAACCGGACGGTTTTTGCTCTACGATGATTTGCGCGACAAAGTCTTCTTCTCTGCACCCGGTGTTTGGAAAATGTGGAAATGTGAGGGTGGTGGAGTCGGTTATCTTGATCCCTGCCCTACAGTGGAAAGTATCGGTCGGGCTTACGCTAATTATTACACGCACGGAGATTGGCAAGCTGGAAGTGGCTTGTTGCCGGGGCCCGGCAGATCACCGGTTAAGCGGATATGGTATGCACTGCGCAACGACTATCTCAACGTCCGCTATGGTTATCGCTTTCGCCCTCGCATACCGGGTGGACGATGGATCATGCACGGGTTTCCCGCGACACGCCGATGGCTAGGAAATCGTATCCGCCATCTGCCCGCACCCAAGCCTGGTCATAATCGTCTGCTCGATGCCGGTTGCGGCAGTGGTGCATTCGTCTGGGTAGCCCAAATTTTGGGTTATCGGGCAGAAGGTCTGGAGATTGATCCAAAGGCATGTGCTCAGGCGCGCAGTCACGGACTTGTTGTACATCAAAGTTCTTTCCCCGACACTGGCTTGGAATCAGAGAGCTATGATGAAATTACGATGAGTAATGTACTTGAACATCTGCACGATCCTGTGGGTGCGCTAAGGGAAGTATATCGAATCCTTCGGACCGGTGGGCGATTGTGGATTACCGTGCCTAATCTGGATGGCGCAAGCAATCGGGTGTGGAAAGGAAACAGTAGACTACTGGAGCCACCCAGACATTTGGTCATGTTTAATGTAAACAGTTTGAATGGACTCTTTCTGAAGTGTGGTTTTAAGAATATTCAACAAATACCGATTCCAAATATCAATCGGTTCATCTATACCGCTAGTTATTCCATAACCATGGGTAGCGATCCAGAATCTGCGCAATGGCAAGACTTACCCGCATCACTACAACGCCAAGCGGTGCAGGAGGAAAAGAAATATTCCGGTATTTCTCCTTATACCGATGCCATCACATTCGTAGGGTTCAAATGATGAGTGCCACTCCTCGCATATCTATCGCCATGGCCACCTATAACGGTGCGCGCTACATTCGCGAGCAGCTCGACAGCCTCGCAGCACAGACGCTGCTGCCCTACGAGCTAGTGGTGTCTGATGATGGCTCAACCGATTCCACGCTGGATATTGTTCGCGATTTTGCTCTTGATGCACCATTCCCAGTGCGGGTCTATCGCAACGAGAAACGTCTGGGCTATGCCGATAACTTTTTATCAGCAGCGAGTCTTTGTGAAGGAGAATTGATTGCCTTTTGTGACCAGGATGATGTTTGGATGCCGAAAAAGCTTGCTACTTGTGCGGATATATTTGAGGATCCGGATGTGCTGCTTGTTATTCATTCCGCAGTGGTGACGGGATCGGATCTGAAACACACAGGAACATTCTATCCTGACATTGAATTTGTAAACAAGCACCAAGCAAAACAGAAGAAAAAGACTGGTAGAATGTCCAGTGACCAGCTAATGCTTTGCAAATACGATTCGCTACAGCTAGATCCAATGGATGTTTATCCTGGGTTTTCGATGATTTTTCGAAAAATAGTCGTTAATATTTTTGATAGATGTGATCGTGGGAAGGATTATCAATTTTATAGAGCCAATCCCCCCATGATATCTCATGATAGGTGGATTTATCTGATGTGTTGCAGTTTAGGGAAGGTAGTATTAACGGAAGAAAAGCTATCATTGTATAGGCAGCATGAATCAAATACATGCGGCTTATCTGGCCCACGATCTTTGTGGGATCAGTTAAAATCATATTTCTCACCCACAGTTTATGAAGGCCGCTATAGAAATGAACTGCACTGGGTTAACGTCATGGAAGAGATTTCAAAAAAAAATTACTGGAGTAACAAACATATTGCCAGCAATGCAATCAACGCAAGTAAGTTCTTTGAGAGATGCAGGGATAAAGACAATGCTTTAATCATTCTTTATTCATTAGACTCATCTTGGTCAAAACGTCTTACTGCATATTTGTATTTAGTAAAAAACTTCTATTTAAACTCAGCAGAATCTTGCTTTGTCCGCCATCATCCTGTAAAGGACTTTTTATTTGGTTTGTTTGGTTTTTATTCGTTATACAGAAAAACAAAAATAATTTTAATGATGAGTAAAGGTAAACATGATACAATTTGAACGCAATTCCTTACTGGTTTACAAGAGGATTGGCTCATGA
Source organism: Candidatus Igneacidithiobacillus taiwanensis (assembly GCF_031962545.1). Lineage (NCBI taxonomy): Bacteria > Pseudomonadati > Pseudomonadota > Acidithiobacillia > Acidithiobacillales > Acidithiobacillaceae > Igneacidithiobacillus > Candidatus Igneacidithiobacillus taiwanensis. The sequence goes on along the minus strand of NZ_JAVRKK010000166.1, from coordinate 507 downwards.
AACGTATTGGTATCGTGATGACGCATGGTACTCAGAGAGGTGGTGCCGAGGCCATGCTGTTACACATGCTTCGTGAAAATGCAGCAACATCTAAGTTTGATTGTCACCTTTTTTTTTGCAAGATGGACAATTAGTTGATGCGATACATGATCTTGGCTATGCGTCTACGGTACTTCCACCACCAGGCCGGTTGCGGGAGATTCACCGCTATTCGAGCACTGTGCTGCGAATGCGACGTGCTTTTCAACAGGCTGATGTTGACAGTGTTTTATCTTGGATGGCTAATGGCCATTTGTATGCTGGCCCCGCAGCCTTGAGTTTAGGTATACCTGTTTTCTGGTTTCAACATCGGATTGCTGGTTCGGATAGAATGACCCGTATCTACAGCAAGATCCCCGCAACTGGGGTTCTTGCGTGCTCCCGAGCAGCGGCTGCTGCGCAAACCCGTGCTTCTCCGCATAGAGCAGTGACCGTCTGTTATCCGGCTGTGGATTTGCCGCGCCTAGA
>NZ_JAVRKK010000165.1:0-4429 GCF_031962545.1 Candidatus Igneacidithiobacillus taiwanensis | reverse complement strand
ACGCCGAACGGCCACACCATCGACTCGGACAGAAACCACCGCTATCCTTCCTCCTCCAACATCTACCACAGTGCCAAAGGTGGTGGACGCATACATTCTCTTCTTTCCCATCTGCCGAGGCGCTATCATCGACGGATGACGGTCGAGACCTTATTGCCGGCGCAACTGGCTTATTTGCGCCTGTTGGAACTTCCCCTCCCAGAGGGGATGACGCCGTCGGAGCTACCGGCACCGGCGGCTTTAGCGGAAGTTCCGGCGGCTCCGGCCGAGATGGTGATGCCGGAGGAGCCCTTTGCCCTGCTTGCGCCCGAAGAGGCGCTGCAGGACATGCCACCGGCTCCCGAGCCCCCTGAGCTGGCGCCAGTCGCCATCAAAGTCGACATTGCAGACGAGCGCCAAGAGCGCATTGCCCGCATGGACTGGTCCTTGCTCGAGAGCAGCATTCACGCCTGTCGTGCCTGCAATTTGGGGGAAAGCCGACAACATGCCGTCGTTGGCGCCGGTGTTCGTCAGGGCCCTTGGCTCTTCGTGGGGGAGGCGCCGGGGGCGGAGGAGGATCGTCGTGGTGAGGCCTTTGTTGGGCGCGGTGGGCAACTCCTCGATGCAATGCTCGCCGCTATGGGGCTCAGTCGGCAGCGAGAGGTGTACATTGCCAATGTTCTCAAGTGTCGTCCGCCGCAAAATCGCGACCCCCTCGGCCCCGAGGTGCGGGCTTGCTTGCCCTTTCTGCAACGGCAGATTGCCCTCCTGCAGCCGCGCATCATCGTTGCCCTGGGGCGCTTTGCTGCCCAGAGTTTATTGCAATGCAACGAACCCTTGGCCAACTTGCGCGGTGGGGTGCAGCGGTATGGAGAGATCCCACTGATCGTCACCTATCATCCCGCCTACTTGCTGCGTAATCCCGTCGAAAAGCGCAAGGTTTGGGAAGATCTCAAGCTGGCGCTGCAAACCTATGCCGAATTGCCGCCAGACACCGCGGCCATGGCCTCGGACACGGAGTAGCGCGGTAACCAACCAAGCTCGATCTCGGCACGGCAACAGTCCACCACCAAGGGATACTCCAGACCCAGAAGCCAGCCGGGATCGCCAAAGCGTCGGGTAAATGGGCGCAGGGCGCGGTGGAGCTGGTGCAGATGGCGAGGGCGTAGGGGTAGTTGCAAGCGCCGCGGAATCTGCGACCAAGGGACCGGATCGGGGGCGGCGATGTTGAAAGCGCCTCTCGCCCCCTGCTCCCAAGCGCCAAGCAGGGCGCGGGCGGCATCCTCCTCGTGCAGGCACTGCACCGGCAAATCCGGATTGGCCAGGCGAAGGCCAACAGGCGCGCGGGCAATAGAGTTCACGAGGGGCTGCGCGTGCGGGCCGACAATGGCGTGCAGGCGCAGCCAGCTGAGCCGCATCGGCGGATGGGCGCCTGCCTGTTGCACCAAAAGTCGCTCTACCGCCGCCTTGTCTTCGGCGTAGGCAAAGCCGGGGGGCGGTCGCAGGGGCTGGGATTCGCGAATCGGGATGGGGTTGTCTGGCCAGGCGCCATAGGCCGCCACACTACTGCTGTACACAAAGCGTTCCACCCCCGCCGCGGCTGCTGCCCGCAGCAAGCGCAGCGTCCCCGCGCGATTGACCTGCGCCATCTCCCGACGCCAGCGCTGCTGCCGACCCAGGCGCGGGCTAAGGACGACAAAAGCCAAGTGGATGATGCTATCCACGTCCTCCAACAAAGGTTGCCAATCGACACTCCGCAGGTCGCCGCAAATCCACCGCAGACGGGGATGCTGCAAGATGCCGGGCTGCAGGTCGAAGGCGAGCACTTCGGGTTTGGCAGGATGCCGTAAGAGTAGCGGTAGCAACGCCTGCGCGGTATGCCCCGCCGCCCCCGTCAGCAGGACTTGGCTCATGCCGCGTTAGCGTGCTGGCCTTGAAGACTCGGCAAAACCTCCGTTGCCAGCAGCTCTAGAGAGCGCTGGGTGACGGTGGAGGGGACCATTCCGGCGCCCACGGCCAAGAGTAGTCGGTCGACCCCGGCGCGGGCGAAACGCGCCAGACCTTTGCGGCATTGCTCCGGATTTCCCACTACCACCATCCCCATGCTTTCCAAAAGGCGCAGGCTCAAACCACGCCGCAAGAGCGGCTCAAGAAATGCCAGTCGGTGATAAAATTCATAGCTTTCGCGCAATTGCACGAGTACCGGCCGTGTTTGGTCGAGCAAGCGTTGATAGTACCAGGTGAAGCCCTCGGCCAGTCGGCGTGCTTCTGCCGCGTCTTCCAGGCAGAGGCAGCCAATGGTCATGGCAAATTGGGGGTTGAAGCCCGCCACTTGGGCGCGGGCGCTGCTCTGTACACTGCGGCGGTAGGCCTTGAGATCTTGCTTGATCATAAACCAGGGCTTGAAGGGGCCGCTCAGAACCCCAATGCCTTCCTCGGCTGCCCAGCGAAAGGTCTGCGGGCTGACGGCCGCCACCCAGAGGGGTGGATGTGGCTGCTGCAGGGGCTTGGGCAGGATGTCGATGTCGTCCAACCGATAGAGCTTGCCCTGGTGCCGTACCGGCCCGCCGCCAGCTGCGCGCAGAATCGCCAAGCCTTCCTGCAGGTGGGTGCGACTATCGGCCATCTCGGCGCCAAAAATTGCATATTCCCGCGGCGAGAAACCGCGACCGATGCCAACTTCGAGGCGGCCGTTGCTGAGGATATCCAATGCCGCCACGCGCTCCGCTACCCGCACGGCGTGGTTATAGGGCAGGGCGATGACCGCATGCCCGAGCCGCAACTTTTGCGTGCGTTGGCTCGCCGCCGCCAAAAAGACCTCTGGAGCGCTGGAATGGGAGTACTCGCGCATGAAGTGATGCTCCACCAGCCAGGCGCCGTGAAAGCCCAGTTGGTCGGCGAGCGCGAGCTCCTCCAGGGTTTCGTGATAGACTTGCGCCTCGCTACGAGGGAGATGGCTAGGTACCGCCAATTCGTAGAAGAGATCCACCTGCATGATTCGGGAGACTCCATGTCTGCACATACGCCACGACCAATTGCCGAGCGTCTGGAAATTGCCATCCTAACATCAGAGCAGATGCGTCTGCACTGGATCGACGAAAAGGATCAGACCCACTATATGACCGTCGTCTTACCCCTCGCCGTCGAGGAGGCAAAAGACGCCGATTATCTCCGCTGCCGGGTTTTGGAAGATGACGTCGAAATCCTCGTCCGCATCGATCTGATTCAAAATCTCCCAACCCCCACCAAGTAAGGCTCAAACAAAATCGAGGGTCTCGCTGTCCCAGTCCGCCGCGCGCAGAATCGTCTGACGGTAATAGCGCAGCTCCTCGATAGACTCGCGAATGTCGCTCAAGGCCTCGTGCCGCTCGGTTTTTTTGAAGCGTGGCAGCTTCGGGTACCAACGCACGCTGAGCTCCTTGAGGGTGGAGACATCGATGAGCCGATAGTGAAAAAAGCGCTCGAGCCGCGGCATGTGCTGCGCCAAGAAGCGTCGATCCTGACAAACGCTATTGCCACAGAGGGGAGAGGTGCCCGGCGTGACATGAGCCTGCAGAAAGTCGAGGGTTTGCGCCTCTACCGCGGCAAGATCAAGACGACTGCTGCGCACCCGCTCGATGAGGCCCGAGGCGCCGTGGGTGCGTTGATTCCAGTCGTCCATGGCGCGCAGCACGGATTCATCGTGATTGACCGCCAGGACCGGACCTTCGCAAATCACCCGCAGCTCGTTGTCGGTTACGATACTGGCAATTTCGAGAATTTGGTCCTGCTGGGGATGCAGCCCGGTCATCTCCAGATCGATCCAGACGAGGCGTTGACTCTTGGGATCCATGGGCTCTCCTCGGAAGTTTGTACGCATGGTACCATGGCAGGGCCCGTATAAAAAAAGACGGGCAAGATGCCCGTCCAATAGCCGCAAAACAACCGCTACAAACTTTTTGGGTCGCCGGTCTCTGCCGGGTATCCGTATGGGTTACGCTCCGTCTCAATCCGAGATCTGGGTACCGCCCTTCATTGGTGCCTAGTGTCCGTCTGGATTGTTTCGGGAATATTTCTTACCGGCGGCGGCCTATTCCGAATAAAAAAGACGGGCAAGATGCCCGTCCAATAGCCGCAAAACAACCGCTACAAACTTTTTGGGTCGCCGGTCTCCGCCGGGTATCCGTATGGGTTACGCTCCGTCTCGATCTGAGGTTTGGGTACCGCTCCTCGTTGCTATGTAGTTTCGGGCGAAAATGTTTCGAGAATATTTCCTGTTGTAGGGTTACGCTTTTCCCGGGGATGCGGTGTGAATGGCCCCGTGGGAGCTATCATTCGCAGGGGCAGATCCTCTCGCTGTTCTGCAGGCCCTGGATGCATAAGTTCACAAACCTTTGGCACTTCTTTGGCGAGGGAGGAGTGCCATGCAGGTTCAACATGTCGGGTACCGGATCCGGGGGTTTTACCGGGT
>NZ_JAVRKK010000164.1:0-4452 GCF_031962545.1 Candidatus Igneacidithiobacillus taiwanensis | reverse complement strand
TACAACGCCGAACGGCCACACCATCGACTCGGACAGAAACCACCGCTATCCTTCCTCCTCCAACATCTACCACAGTGCCAAAGGTGGTGGACGCATACACTGGATTGTTTCCCTGACTTGTTTCAGTATTGTTTCGGACTCTTCAAAAAAGCGTGAAGCATGGCGGTTGTACTCCTGGTGGATGACGATTTGCGTTTGTCGCAGATGCTCAAGGGCTACCTCGAGAAGGAGGGCTTTGGCGTATTGCTGGCAGGCAACGGACAAGAAATGTGGCAGCAACTGCAGACCGGTAGCGTCGATGTCATCGTTCTCGACTGGATGCTGCCGGGGGGCAAAGACGGCATTTCCCTGATTCGCGAGTTGCGCGCTAAGAAGGCGCCGCCAGTTTTGATGCTCTCCGCCCGGGGTGAGGACGAGGACCGCATCATGGGGCTCGAAAACGGGGTGGACGACTATCTCGCCAAGCCTTTCAATGCTCGGGAGCTGCTGGCGCGTCTGCGTGCGCTCTTGCGTCGCCAAGGACGCGAGGAGCCCTCGCCACAATTGCAATTCGGACCCTTTCGCCTGGATATGAGCCTGCGCCGGCTCTATCTCAACGATCAGGAGCAGGAAATCAACCCTGCCGAGATGGAGTTGCTCCTGGTGTTTGCCCAGCGTCCGCGCCGCATTCTTAGCCGCGATACCCTGCTACAGATTCTGGGCGGCGAAGAGGAAGGACGCTTCGATCGTAGCATCGATGTGCGGGTTACGCGGCTGCGCAAGATCATTGAAGAAAATCCTCGTCAGCCCCGTTACCTACTTACCGAGCGCGGCGTTGGTTATCGCTTCGAACCGGGTCAAGCGGATTCGTAACCCAAATCCTGTCCACTGATGCGGTGTTGCCACAGGACACGTCCTTGCGAGTCTTTACAGCGAACCAAAAGGTGTCGATCCATCCCTTGTCCCTGAAATGTGAGAGAGCAGTAATTGCGCTCCTCGACCAAAGTCCCGGGAACGCGGTAGGGATTGTGATCGCCCTTGGCGGGCCCAGAGTTGAGGGGAGAACTGGTGATTTCCCAGAGAGGGTAGTCGTGTTTGCCGCTATAGCGCGGGCGCGGGCGGCGCATGAGCTCGGAAATGTGACGATCACCTGACAAGAAAATCACCCCGCGAATCTGATTGTCTGCCAGCCAGTCAAGGAATTCTTGTCGCTCCTCTGGGTATAGATTCCAGCCCTCGTAAGCATCATCGTCGTTTAGCATTTGTCCGCCTGCAGCAATGAATTTGAAGCGGGCATGGGAGCTCAACAAGGCATTTTTTAACCAGTCCAGTTGTGGCTTGCCAAACATGACCTTGCCGCGGGATGCTGCCGCAGCATCAGCATCTCGGTACCAGCGATCGTCTAGCAGAAAAAAGTCGGCATCGTAGACCGATTGCTGGGTGAAGACGCCGGGCGTGCCGGGTAGGCCGAAGCTGGGGTTGGGCCAATAGGCCTGGAAGAGGCGTAGTGCCGCTTCTTTGAACACGAAACTGCTGTCGCTGTCGTTGGGGCCGTAGTCGTGGTCGTCCCAAATGGCGATCTGTGGAGTGCTATTGAGAAAGCGCTGCAGCGGTGCAAAAGCACGATCAGACCAGTAGCGCAGGGCCATTCCGGCAGGGCTCGCGAAGTCGGCTTCACGAAAATATAGGTTATCGCCCAGCCAAATCATGAGATCTGCCTGTTCTCGACGCATGGGTTCGTAGATTTCGTAGCCGCCGCCGTAGGGTTTTCCCGGACGATCATAGCGAGGATCGTTGATATAGGCGCAGGACCCCGTCAAGACCGTGAAGTCGGGCGCTGGCGAGCGAAACTTCCAGAGAATTGGGGTTCGCAGGAGAGGCCCAGAGCTGGGCAAGCCTTGATCGTTGAGGAGGATTTGAGTCTGATAGCGGGTATCCGGTTGTAATTCGTCGAGGACGATACTGGCGGTATAGAAGTTCCCCGCGTCGGTCTGCACCGTCTCGCTGTGCCGTATCGGGCCCTTGCCATCCAACGCCTGGTAGCGGACTTGCACTTTGGCCGGACCGAAGGTTTGCAGCCAGATGCTCGCCGAACGGTAGGCCGGATAGCCGAGCATCGGACCGGCATGGAGGCTGCTTGCCGAAGCCGGGAGATCCATGGCCCGAAGCGGTATGGGACAGATTCCCGCGCCACCCAGAACGAGGCTTTTGCGCAGGAACTCGCGACGTTGTATCAGGTTCTGCATATATGTCTCCGTCTGTCGATCAGTCGTTGTCGTGCAAGACGAACTCTACCCAGAGCTCCAACTGGTAGACTTTGCCACGCAACTCTGCCGGAACCGGCGGCAACTGGGCCGAGCGAACGGCAGCCAGTGCGGCGCTGTCGAAAGCCTCCATACTGCCTTTCTGCAAGATCCGTAAGCCACTGATCTGACCGTTTTGCAGGGTAAAGGCAACCTGCACGCGGCCGCCCTGGCCTAGCATCCGCGCCGCGTCGGGAAAGTGGACGGCGGCCTGAATAGCCCCCTTGACCTGCGCCAGGTAGTCGGCCTTGACCGCAGGATTGACCGGAGCGGGAGGTGGCGGCGCCGGTGGCACCACGGGTGCCGGTGGGGCTTGTACGGGGCTTGGCAACGGGCTGGGCGGCAACACTTCCTTGACTGGTGCTGTTTGTGGCGCCGGGCGCGGCGTTGGTCGTGGCACCGGCTTGGGTACGGGTTTGGGCGTTGGTTTTGGGGTCTCCTTCACCTTTACCGGTTTGGGTGTTGGGGGCGTCGGCTTAGGCGTTTCTGGCTGTATCAACTGTAGCTGCATGGGCGGCAGCGCCGCCGGTGGCGGCGGCTGCCGTTGCTCGCTCTCCCACACCACCGCGCCGATGAGGAGAACCTCTGCGCCGATGGCCAGAGCGAGCGCCAGTGCTTTTTTCGGTCGCGGCTGCTGCCCCTGCAGGATGACCGAGAGGGCGCGAAGATCGGTGCTCATTTCCTTCAGTTCCCTTTTGCGGCCATACCGATGGCGGTAACGCCCGCTTGTCTGCAGGCATCCATTACCTTGATCAGGGCCTGGATATCGGCGGTCTTCTCGGCCGCAATCGTCACCTGGGTCGCCGCCGGATCGTGCGCCCGCAGCGCGTTGGTGAGCTCTGATAGACTCACCGTTTTCCCATTCATCTCTACATGGCCATCAGCGTAAAGGTTGAGCACGACCTTGGGCTTGGGCAACTGCTGGGCGGTACTCGAGCCCGGCAGGTTGGACGGCAGCCCCTTGTCGGGGATCATGTGGATCGTGATCATGATGAAGAAAATCAGCAAAAACAGCATGATATCAATCATCGGGATGATCTCGACCCGCCCTTTTTTTACCTCTAGGTACTGCATGGCTCAGGCCTCCTGGGCGGCGTAGTACACTGGCTTGGCAGCGTCGACACTGTTACTTACGTGTTGCAACCCCTCCAGACGGTTGGTCAGCATGGTGCGCAAGGTTTCCATTTGATGGACTACCAGGCGCATGCGGTTATGCAGCCCGTTGAAGGTGACCAAGCCGATGATGGCGATGACCAGACCCGACGCTGTTGCCAGTAATGCCTCCGCAACATTGCCGGTAATGGCCGTGGGGTTGTTGCTGACGTTGTCGAGGACCTGGAAGGCGTGGAACATACCGATGATGGTTCCCAAAAGACCCAGAAGCGGGGCAAGAGTGACCGTGGTGTCGAGAATCCACAAGCCACGATCGAGAGTCGGCACCTGGCGCATCACGGTTTCTTGGAGAATGTCCGATAGGCGCGCGCTGTCGCGTAACTGTGGGTAACGCACTGGCACTTCCAATAGCGCCTTGAAGGGAGCGGGAGTACTGTCTGCCAGCTCTTTTAGTTGCGGACCCTGCAAGTTGGGGAGAGCGTCGATGGCCTGTGCAGTTTGTTCCCCAAGATGGGTCATACGATTCAGGTAGAGAAAGCGTTCAAAGCTCACCCAGAGTACGATAAAAAGCAGAATAGGCATCAAATACAGCACACCGCCGCTTTCTGCGGCAATTTTTGCGAGTTCACCGAGATTCATCGAACTGTCCTTGCGTATGCGGGCCGCCGCAGCGGCCCAATTGGGATGACTTAGAAAGTGGCATCGAGACCTGCGTAGACATTGAACGGCAGATTCAACTTTTGGTACGGGTTGCTGCTGCTACCGGTGTACGACTGAATGAAACGCCGATCGAACAGATTGTTGAGATGGAGAGAGGCGGTAACTTTCTTGAACCCAAGCCGTTCTCCCAGGGGTGCGTTACGGAAGGTATACTGCAGGCTCATGTTGCTGTAGAAACGGCTCCCCAAAGGCAAGAATTTGCCGCCCAAATTGTAGTACGAGTTACCCATTTCATTGAAGGAGATGTATGCGTCCACCACCTTTGGCACTGTGGTAGATGTTGGAGGAGGAAGGATAGCGGTGGTTTCTGTCCGAGTCGATGGTGTGGCCGTTCGGC
>NZ_JAVRKK010000163.1:0-4463 GCF_031962545.1 Candidatus Igneacidithiobacillus taiwanensis | reverse complement strand
CAACGCCGAACGGCCACACCATCGACTCGGACAGAAACCACCGCTATCCTTCCTCCTCCAACATCTACCACAGTGCCAAAGGTGGTGGACGCATACAGGGCCTTGACCACGTTGGCAGACGGCGCCAACATTTCGCCCTTCTGTCGTGTACGACCATCCGGACTCTTCGCCTCCCAGCGAAACTCAGTCGTTTTCACCTCTTTGCGTTGCTTGTTCGCAACTGTCGTAGCCATATCCTACCCCTCACAAGTCCTGCCAGCGCAGAACACTTCGATGACAGCTCTGTCGACTCCCGATGCATGGGGTCGATGCGGAATTGAAGATGCGCAAGCCCGCCTCTCTGGCGTCTGGTTGCTGCTACCGCAAGACCAAGCGAGCGGTTTGACGCCGCTGAACCATAGACGCCGCATCCAAGGTGGTTCGCCATTGTATCCTGCCAAGCCCGTATCGCAATCACCGAGCACAGGGAACGAATCCACGGAACTCGCTTGCGTTAGACGATCCGAACACCACCCTCTCCGATCGCCCTTTCGGCACGGAACCCAGAAGGTGACCCAGTGCAGTAGATAGACGAAAAAGCATCATTTGCCAGCTCGACAGCAGGAGTAGGTGGTCTTAGGCTCTCGGCAAGTTTATATAAAGTACTGATTTAGACATATTGTAATTGTTGGCAGCTTGGGTTATCCTACAGTTGCAGTTCAGGACCCATCTGCAATTTCAAAAGGAGTGTACCTATGTCGATTCGTATCAATGATGTTGCCCCGGACTTCACCGCCGAGTCCACCGCCGGCACCCTGCGTCTGCATGAATGGATTGGCGACAGCTACGCGATCCTTTTCTCCCACCCGCGCGATTTTACGCCGGTTTGCACTACCGAATTCGGTGCCGTCGCCCAACTGGCCCCAGAGTTTGCCAAGCGCAACACCAAGGTTATGGGTGTTTCCGTCGACTCGGTGGAAGAGCACAAGAAGTGGAAGCGCGACATCGAGGCCATGGCCGGAGCTCCGGCGGATTTCCCCATCATTGACGATACCTCGCTGCATGTTTCCAAACTCTACGATATGCTGCCCGCCGAGGCCTATCTGCCGGAGAACCGCGACGCGAAGAACACGGCTACGGTGCGCACCGTTTTCATCATCGGACCGGACAAGAAAGTGCGTCTGACCATGTCCTATCCGATGTCCGTTGGGCGCAACTTTGCCGAAATCCTGCGCGCTCTCGATGCCATCCAAGCAACGGACGGCGTACCGATCGCAACCCCCGCCAACTGGGTCCCGGGTCAGGACGTGATCGTCGCCCTGTCGCTGAATGACCAGCAAGCCAAGGAGAAGTTTGGCGAAATCGATATCAAACTGCCCTACTTGCGTTTCGCCAAGGCACCCAAGAAGTAAACTGCGTTTCCTGGCCTAGCCAGTCGCCGCCATTGGACGCGGCGTAGCCCCTCGCCACCCCGGTGGCGGGGGTTTTTTAAACGCCAAATCGCTCCCCGAGTATCCTGACCCATCCACCGCCGCACAAAGCTGCTGCGAAAACCCCATACCGAATAAGATCGCCGACTTTGGGGGCCACTGCATCGCCTGCATCTTCACCAAAAACTGCCAAGCTGCGAGTATGCAAGCGCCCAGGTTTCCGTGTGCCGCAGCACCAGCACTTCTTGCGCACTCGGCGCAAGCCTGGGTGGTCATTTGCGAACTCCATCTTCCGACCGCAACGTAGCAACCCGTCTCACAAAGCTCACCGATCTAGAGAAGCGACCTTTTCCTTGGCGAGCGGATGGCCGGCCGCGGCCGCCTTTCCCAGCCACTCGATTGCACGGGCATGGTCCATTTTGGTTCCAAGACCCTCCAGGTAACAGGTAGAAAGCCAATCCATCGCGTCGGCGTGACCCTTCTTGGCAGCCATCTCCAGCCAATGGATTCCAATCTCATAGGCCTTGTGCTCAAAAAACATCAGCCCTATTTCGTTGAAGCCATCGGCAACGCCTTGCTCGACTCTACCCAGCTCTCGCTCCAAATCCGGGGTTATCGGTATCCGCATGTGCGGAGCCAAGTCAGACAAAGCAAAAGACAAGCGGCCACCAATCTTGCTCCCGGTCCAGTCCCCATCCCCATGACGGGCCGGTAAAGAGCCATCATCAACCCACCGATAGAGGGTTTTGGTTGCCCGCCCTGTGAGCAGGCTTGCCGTTGCCGTCGATACCTCTACACGGACCGCATTCATCTTGTGTCTCCATCGCTCCTGTCCACCGAAACACCGGTGGACATTTTTGTGCATAACTCTGCCAAACCCTTTCTGTCCACCGAAGTCCCGGTGGACAAACCGAAAAAGTATAGAAGCAACTCCTAAATGTCCACCGAGATCCCGGCGGAACTCTTTGCCGCGCGATCGCCACCGCCGCCCCTCGTCTGTGGAATATTTGGCAAAAACAAAGAGATGCTACGTATGCCGGTGCATGGCGCGATTTGTGCTTACCCGCATCGCGAGGCCTACACTGTAGCCATTCACCCACACCCTCTTCAGGAGGTACGACTTATAAGCAGGAAAATACAGCAAATCCGGAAAACTGCCGAGGGCGGTTTCACCCTCATCGAACTGATGATCGTCATTGCTATCATCGGTATCTTGGCTGCCATCGCCATTCCGCAGTATCAGCAGTATATTGCCACATCGAAAGCAACGACTATTGCGCAGGACTTCCATCAGGCCGTGACCCAAGCCACGGCAGCGATAGCCGCTGCGCAGGCAGGACAAAACACTGCTTTAACAAACTCAAATATGACCAATATCGCAAGCACGGGCGCTTCGATTAGTTATAGCCAGCAATCTATAACCCCAGCGAACGCAGCTAATGGTGTCAATGTTATTCTTTCCGGGGTCCCGTCTAACATTGCTCCAAACGTTGCTGCAGCTTTGTCAGCGCAAGGAGTCATTGCTACTGCATGTAATTCAAGCGCTACGACCGGTTGCACGGCGTCGGTCGATGGAAATGGTGGCGTCACTTATCAATAAATAAGCTCGCATTATAAATGCACCCCGCAAGGGGTGCATCTTTCGGACAGCATTCTGGTGTTCCAGAGTCCTCTCGGAAAGGTTGACCATATGCGCCAAGAAAAATGTGCCACCAGTGCAGGAGACAATCGGGCGGAGATGGCTGGTTTTACCCTGATCGAACTGATGATCGTCATCGCTATCATCGGCATTTTGGCGGCCATTGCCGTTCCTCAGTACTTTCAGTACATAGAAACCGCCAAGGCGCAGGCGGTAACGGCAAATTTCAAACTTGCCGTAGATGCCGTCACCAACGCCTATGCTGCGAGCAACAACAAGGTCGCAACCAACATTTACCAAACCCTCAATGGGCAAACAGCCACAGACATTGCCGACCCCGTGTTTGGGCGCGGCACCCCGGCTTTCGTTACTGGCAGCAATACCAGTACCCCAGTATGCGGACAGGTGGCCATCAGCAGCGCCGTCATTAGCGCGGCCGGCCCTGCCACCACCACTCTTTCCGTTAGCACCAACCAATGTAGCGGCAACCTCGGAAAGAGCATTGCGGCAGCCCTATCGACTGCCGGTTTTCCGCACGCAACGAGTTCCGGTGTCATCGTCAATCAAAATGGCGGAGTGCAAAGCTGATCAAAGGAGAAACCCATGAACCTACAGGAGCGAATCCAACAATTGCAAAGCCGTCGTCGCGAGTTGCTCGCCTGCCGTTCCCAGCGCGGCGCCCCCGTTGCCAGCCTCGACCTGGAATTGGTCAGAGTGCGCAGTGAGTTGCTGGCCCTATACGAAGCATCCCGCAACAAAAAACCCGCCGTGCAACTCGCGAGCTGATCCAGCATTGGCCGGGCTGACAGAAGAGCAAGCGCTCGCGGTGTCCTGACCACGGCGGGCGCTATCGCTGCAAACGGTCTTGCAGTGAGGCTGGACGCAGACCGCCGGCGCCCGGTAGGCGAGACGTGAGTCCCTGGCAGCGGCGTGGTGTCGCCACCGTGCGCTGGCGACTCTTCCAAAGGCTAGGACAGCTAGCCTGCCACGCCGACACCTGGGTACGGAAGATACCAACTGTCATAGCGCGCCTATTCACGGATATCCGTCAACGCAGCTACGCTGCCGCCCATCAACCTTCCGGCTGAAGTCCGCCTTCTCTCCAGCGTATGCAACGCCCGACGAGCCCGGCTGGCGATTGCCCCACGCTGTACCAATCGCACCTTTTGCCCTGCTCCATCGCAAATAACCGCCTATTCCCCAGGGACTACAACACCAAATCCCGCAAACCGAGCGTCATGCCCCATCCAGCGCTGCACAGAATTACCGCGCAAACCCATGCCTAAAGACATTCGCAGAATTTGAGGTTATGCAATTGCTGCATAAGTTCACAAACCTTTGGCACTTCTTTGGCGAGGGAGGAGTGCCATGCAGGTTCAACATGTCGGGTACCGGATCCGGGGGTTTTACCGGGT
>NZ_JAVRKK010000162.1:0-4545 GCF_031962545.1 Candidatus Igneacidithiobacillus taiwanensis | reverse complement strand
CGCTCTTCCGATCTCGTTCGCGATTGTAATCAATTCCTCCAGGGGCCGGCCCCGATTGGATCGTAGTCCAAAATATCCTGTCATGTCGCATCAACCCTGCCCTCTGGTGGAGGGGTCAAACGTATTCATCATGATCAATCCTTATTTTTTTGCTTACTTTCATGCTTTGTTAGCCCTGTCCTAACGGACAGGGCACAATCGCTCATAATGTGTTGCAGGATACACAGGCATCACCCCCTTTATTAAGCGCAGACTTATCGTTATACTATGCATCAGATTGTTTTGATTCAACGGAGCAGATTGCGCTCCCCCAAAAATGGAATCTTTAATCATTGTTTTCTTCCTCCTTATCATTAGTTAATTGATAGGTTCCTGATAAATACAAGCATCTTTGCTAAATTCGGGTCTTTCTTTCAGTACCATTACGTCTTCCACATATCCCGTTACTTTACCATCTTTCCAGTAAAAATCTACAACAGCCTCCATCCATTCACCGTTGTCCATTTCCCTTAAATAATAGTTAGTTTCGACATACATTCCTTTGGAATCATCAATCATTGTTCTTCTCCTCCCTTGAAGGGTATAGTCCTATAAGTTTTTGCGCTTCTTCAAGCGCTTCTCTGGATACCTGGATCTCAACGTATTTTACACGGGGATCAGAGAAAACAACCGGAGAAGTAGCAAATTCATGAATCAACTCCTCCAATTTTTTCAAACGTTTTCTAAAGAAAAATTCCCAATTATGCTTAACCATTTGACTTCTCCTTACTTTCCTTCGCTATATTTTCTAAATCATGCTCCGTAAAGTATTCATTCAGGTCCAGGTCGCCATAAATCGGTAGGTCTGTATCCCCGTCTCTTAGTTTGAAAAGCAACCATTCTTCAAGTACTACACGTATATCTACTAAACATTCCTCAACAGTATCTCCGTAAGTCCATACGCCTACACATGAAGGAATTTCAGCGTAAAAGTAACCGTTGGGGCATTTTTCGATCTTGATATTCTGTAATGCTTTGCTAACAAAATCTGAAAGCGGTGCACCTATCCAGTTATCTACACTCTTTTCAGTTTCGGGCTTCTTTTCTGGTATTACATCTTCCGGCAGCGCATACACCTGACGAGACAAATTCACTGCCACCAAATAACACTTGATATATTTTTCCGGATGAAAAATTATCGTATCATCAATTTCTTTATTATCTCGTTCATCAACCCATTCGCACTCATCGTCCTTTAATTCTCTATCAAGATCACCACTCCATCCGCTGTATACCCATCCTTCCTTTACCACTCGCACTCCAGCAATAATGCCACGCAATGCTTTCTGTTGCTCCTCTCGGTTCCAGATCCTAACAAGCCGAAAGCCTTTGTTGTCCCACTTTTTAGCTGGTTTGATGATTGCATTGACTTTTACTTGTTCACCTAACTTCATGTGCTTACCCCTTTTCTATCCTTTTCCCTCGCACTCCATTATAGCCTTTCCTATTTCGCACACCAGCGGCCAGTAGACCGCATTGCCCAGAGCCTGGAGCTTTTGCCGGCGGTCAGCCACCTTCTCGGTCGTAATGCGCGACACTTCCCACTCGTACTGGTCCGCCCCATATGGCGCAACGGGGAGGATTCCGTGTCGAGCCACCAGGTCGGCAGTGCTTGAAGTTGACAAACCCAAGCAACGTTGAGACGGCCACCAGCCGTGCGGGGTAGAGACGCTTGCCGACTGAATGCCAATCCTGGTTGCCCTTTGTAATCTCTCGCATTCGGCGTTGGCCACATTCCCGCATGGACCACTGCCCCCGGCAGACTGTAGTTCCCCGCACTGTCCCGCTGGTTGGGTCCGCCATGATCCGAGTCCGATGCCCGAATAGTGGGCCACAATCCAGACCCTATCCCTCCTGTGCGTGGCGCCGATGGCACAAGCCGGAATAACAAACGTTTGGCAGGTGTAACCGATACTTTCCAGGTCAGAAAGCACAGTGTCGAGTGCCATGCTGATGATTCCAGCAACGTTTTCGCCAAGCACCCAATTTGACCTGACTTCCTTAATAATCTGGCACATTTCTGGCCAGAGGTAGCGGTTATCATCCTCGCCTCCTCACTTCCCAGCAACGGAAAACGGTTGACAAGGAAACCCACCTGCGATAATTTCAATTGCTCTGGCTTTTTCACCCAGCACCAACTCCAGCTTACCTCTAGTCAATTTGCGAATATCTCCGAAAATCGGCACTCCGGGCCATGCATGACGTAACCATTTACGACAAAACGGGTCGGTTTCGCAAAAAGCCACGGTGTGCATTCCTACTATTTCCAGACCTAAAGACATTGTACCCATGCCGGAAAACAAGTCCAAAACGTTCATGGATATTTATCCCTCGCTTCCCGCTTCGTAAAGCCGCTCCCGCTGCTTTTCCCTATATCGTTTCCCTCTGACACGGTTGGCCTGTGTGCATTCCGCACAAAACGACATGCTGATCGAATAATCCACAGGCCGCCGCCCGCACATCGTGCATATACCGCGCAGGCGCCGATCACGTGTCAATCGCCACTGTTGTACGGAATCCGAGTCCTCCGCAAAGCGACCTGTAGCCTCCTGCGCCTCCTTATGCAGGAACAGGATCAGCCCCGACACCAGTTCCCAGGCCGTGATAGGCATTTTTCTGCGCTACGCCGTCTGCCAGCAGCGAAAGATCACCAAAAGAAAGTCCTCTTGCGTCACGGTTTCTCACCGACCCTTCCCTGCAACTCCTTTTCCCTAATAGCTGCCTCCAGCTCAGCGAGGTATTTTGGTATGGTATCCTTAGCCGTGTGGACACCGCCCAGAGCGCTGCACTTAGCCAAACCTATCGGGCATACCTCGCACGGGAGGTCCATGGCTCACCCGTCAAGGGTATGGCTTATCGGGCTGCCTCTTCCCCACGCGAGTGCCGCATTCATAGACGACGCATCCAGAAGAGGCCGAATAAACTGTACTTCCGCTTGCAGCAGCGAAACGGGCAGGTCGGTATATTTCATTAGCAACAAACCTCCCTAGCTGGGGATGATTCCCAGGATAGCCGCAGCCTCCCTCAGAGGACCCAGGCTAGACCTGGTCAACTTCGGCAATGCATCCCGTATCGCGTCCCTTATCCGCGTCAATTCCATCTCTTCCACCATCTCCCGCGTGGGGAGAATAATCTTTGGATCGTCGTGTTTGCGCTTGCCCCGCACGTTGCCAGTCTTGCGCTGGAACACTTTCTCGGTGGCGCCGATGCCAACTATGATCGTGGTCGGGGTGGTCCTAATGACCGAGAATTGGCTGTAGGTAGCGCC
Organism: Candidatus Igneacidithiobacillus taiwanensis; assembly: GCF_031962545.1. NCBI lineage: Bacteria > Pseudomonadati > Pseudomonadota > Acidithiobacillia > Acidithiobacillales > Acidithiobacillaceae > Igneacidithiobacillus > Candidatus Igneacidithiobacillus taiwanensis. The sequence continues at coordinate 1,238 of NZ_JAVRKK010000162.1, read as the reverse complement.
AAACTTGATGAAGACTTTATCGCCGGCTTTCAAGCTTTGGAGATATGATTGCATACGTGTGTCATCCATGGGTTAATCCTCCTTCGTCTCTCTCGCCATGCTGAGATATGGGAGATCTGGGGCATGCACCGGAAAGCTCAATCTACCAGCAACGGAGTCATACTCATATCCCGGCGATATTAACTCCGACAGCTTCTGAATTACTCTGTCCTTTTTGCGGCACTCATCCGCAAGGATTTGCGCCGCATCCGCAGCCGTGCGCTGGCGGATGATGTCCGAATAGTAGTCGATGGGCATTCTACGTCACTCCTTTCCTTCATCATCTCCCCGCACCAGGGGCATGGAACGTCCCCGAAAGCTTCCCAAATGCGGCCCCATACCCGGACATCCGGGAGTCATGCAGGTAAGTTCAGGCATTGGTTGTGTGCCTCCCATCCTCATGCAGCTTCTCCTTGCGCCTTTCACGCTTTTTACGGTTGTATTCCTGCATGAGCGTTGCACACCTAGTGCACCACCTGACGCTCACGCTGTAATCCACTGGCCTACGGTAGCAGTAGGAGCAGATACCGCGAAACCTCATTTCTTGGACGAGCCGTCTACTCCTGACAGCCTCTTCGTTATCTGACCGCTTGCCAGCCAACTCCCGCGCCTCCAGGTGCCGAAACAGGAGCAGCTGCGCCACCAGATCAGCGGCCGTAATGTCGAATTGCCTGCGGTGCACAATGCGCCAGCAGCCTAGCAGGTCACGAAGAAAGTCGTCGGGTGTTGCCACTTCTAACCTAATTTCTCCCTGGGCCACTCATCGGGCGGAAGGTTGGCGAACGAGGTATACCGTGGTTTCCACCGCACCCATACCGAGCCAGGCGGCCCGGACCTTTGGCGCGCAACGATTATCTCTGCGAGGCCCCTGACTCCGGGCTTGTTGGGCCAGTAGAATTCCGGCCGCCAGAGATAAAGCATTACATCGCAGTCCTGGTCAGGGTGGCTGGAGTCGCGCACATCGCCATATCCCGGGCGAGGACTCTTGCGGGTTGCGGTCTGTTTGTCCAGCAGCTGCACCAGGCAGATTACCGGTACCCGTAGGTCCCGCGCCATGTCCTTCAATTTGCGGGTTGTCCGGCCTATACGGGCCGAAAGGTTCTCCCCCCGCTTCTCCGGTTCGAGTACCCGGTCCAGCTGATCAATGATAACCAGGCCGAGACCGTGCCGCGCCTGGAACCTGTGTGCGATGGCCCGCA
>NZ_JAVRKK010000161.1:0-4600 GCF_031962545.1 Candidatus Igneacidithiobacillus taiwanensis | reverse complement strand
AGATAATCGACATTGTCGTTACTGCGCACCTGGGTGTAGCGCACGCCCAAGTGGACGACCTCACCGTGCGGACCGTTCTCCTTGATTTGGATGTAATCGCCTACCTTGATGCTGCGCTCCATGAGCAGGATGAGGCCCGAGGCAAAGTTGCTGAAGATGTTCTGCAGGCCAAAGCCGAGGCCCACACCGACCACGCCACCCAGAATGGACAGGCTGCTAAGGTTTACCCCCAAGGTCTGCAGGACGATGAGGGCGCCGAGGGCAAGGAAGACGTAGTAGCCGATGCGCGAAATAGCATAGGCAAGGGCAGGGTCGAGGCGCCGGCTGAGGAGGATGCGGGTGCTGCGCCGCAACCAGCGTGCCCCCCACAAAAGGAGGACGAGCAGGAGGATCAGCTCGATCACCCCGAGGGGCTCGATGGAAATTCCTCCCGGAAATTGGATGGGGCTACGGAACCAAGCCCAAATCTCCTGCAACTGCATCATGAAGGGCTAACCACTGACGAAAGGCACACGTATGCGCTACACTGCAGCAAAAATTGTGCACACTCAAGGGTTGCTTTGTGAAAAATTTTGTTGCTGAACCCCTCGCGCAGGCCCTGCAAGCCCTCCAAGAGCAGGGAATTCTGGCGGAAATCCCGGCGCATTTGGATTTTGACCGCCCGCGGCAGAACAAGCACGGTCACCTCGCCAGCAATGTAGCCCTACTGCTCGCCAAGGGCGCGGGTAGGCCGCCGCGGGAGCTGGCGGCGGCCATCCAAGGCGCCTTGCCGGCCTCGCCCTGGATCGAGCGTGTGGAGATTGCCGGCCCCGGTTTCCTCAATTTCTTCCTGCGTCCTGCTGCCTTTCAGCAGGCCATCGCCACGGTCCTCGCGCAGGGGGCTGACTTCGGTCGCCAGCAGCTGGGTAACGGGCAGCGTATTCATCTCGAATTCGTCTCCGCCAACCCCACCGGACCCCTGCATGTGGGGCATGGCCGCGGTGCCGCTTACGGCGCTAGTCTGGCTGCGCTGCTGCGCTTTTGCGGCTACGACGTTTTCTGCGAATACTATGTCAACGACGCTGGGCGGCAAATGGACATCCTTGCCGCCAGCGTCTACCTACGCTACCTCGAATGTGCCGGGCAAAAGTTGCCCTGGCCCTTTCCGCAGAGTGCCTATCGCGGCGACTACGTGCACGCGATTGCGGCACGGCTGCGAGAGCGCGTGGGCGATGCCTTCGTCGCCAGTGCCGCAGGCATGCCCAATTTGGCAGCGATTGAAGATGGTGACGCTGCCATCGACACCCTGATTGCCTACCTCAAGTCGAGCCTGGGTGAGGACTATCGGCCACTGCATGCTGCCGGTCTCGACGAGATTCTGGCCGACATCCGCGAGGATTTGGCGGAGTTTGGGGTGCAGTACCAAAACTGGTATTCGGAGGCGACCTTGAGCGCGACTGGCGCTATCGAGCGTGCCCTGGCGCGGCTCGCCGAGGGCGGCTATTGCTATCGTGCCGAGGGGGCTTTGTGGTTTCGTTCCACCGCCTTTGGCGATGACAAAGACCGCGTCCTGCAGCGCGAAAATGGCGCCTATACCTACTTTGCCTCGGATGTCGCCTACCATTTTGAAAAGACCACCCGCGGCTTTACCCAGCTCATCGATATGTGGGGTGCCGATCATCATGGATATATTCCCCGGGTGCGGGCCAGCCTCCAGGCTCTGGGAGCCGACCCCGGCATGCTGGAAGTGCTGCTGGTACAATTCGCCATCCTCTACCGCGGCCAGGAAAAGGTCTCCATGTCGACGCGTGCCGGAGAGTTTGTCACCCTGCGCCAGTTACGGCAGGAAGTTGGCAACGATGCCGCGCGCTTCTTCTACGTGCTGCGCCGCGCCGATCAACACCTCGATTTCGACCTCGAACTGGCCACCAAACATTCCGAGGAAAATCCGGTGTATTACATCCAGTACGCGCACGCCCGGGTACACGCCCTGCGGCGTCAAGCGCAGGAGCGCGGCCTGTCTTTACCGAGCGGCGCGGTGCCTCTCGATCGTTTGACGGATCCCCGCGAGTGGGAACTCGCCGATTTGCTCTGGCGCTTTCCCGAGCAGGTGGCGAGTGCCGGACGCGACCGCGAGCCGCATCAGATCGCTTTCTATCTCAAGGAGTTGGCATCGAGCTTCCACACCTATTACAACGCCACCCGCATCTTGGTGGAGGACGATGCCCTACGCTGGGCGCGCCTCAGTCTAGCCAATGCCGTGGCGCAGACCTTGGCCAATGGCCTTGCCCTCCTCGGGGTCTCGGCACCCGAGAGCATGTAAGCGATTCGGCGGATGCGCGATTACAAAGACCATAGCAGTCGCCAAGCGAGGCCCGAGGCCCCGGCACGTCCAACCCCGCGGCCGGTGGTGGCAGAGCCCGAGGAGACGGTAGAAGAAGAAATCGCGCCACGACGCGGCGGCAGTGGTTGGATTTGGCTGATCCTGATTGCCTTGCTCTTGCTGAGCGGGGCGGTGTGGTGGTGGATTGCGAGCCTACCCATGACCAAGGGTCAACTGGGTTTGTTTCCGCAGGCGGGTACGGCTGCGCCGGTGACCCCGGCAGCAAGCGCTGTCAGCAAGTTGCCGGCAGCTCCGGTAGCCAGTGTGCAATCGCCTCCCCAGAAGGCTGCTCGGCCAACGACAACCGTCGCTCCCCTAGTCGCGCCTCTGGCTTCGGCGGTCAGCCCCAGTGCGTCCACGAGCAGCACCGTGCAATTCAACTTCTACCACATCTTGCCGCAAATGAAGGTAGATATTCCCAGCGATATCCTTGGCAGCGGGCCGGGTATTCCGGCCGCAGAAACCAGCAGTGCCGCCAGCGGAGGGCCTGTGCGCATTCAGGTCGGTGCCCTCAATAATCTGGCCGGCGCCCAGGTGATTCGCGAGCGCCTGGAACTGATGGGAATTCCAAGCCACTTGCAAGAGCTGCGCGGCCCTGACGGGGCGAGCTACTATCAGGTACTCACCCGCAGCTACGCCTCTTCCAGCGACGCGCAGACCGCTCTGACCAAGATCCGCGGCATGGGGATCACCCCCATCCTGCGCTCGACGGCCAGCATGCCTAGTGTTGCGCCGTTGGCGTCTCCAGCGCGCTGATCGCCTCGCGCGGGCTCTGTTTGCCCTCGGCTACCGCCCGCAAGCCCGGCAGATAATGGTTGCTGGTTTCCACGGCCGCCAGGAGATAAGCCTGCAACAGCTCGACATTCAGATACCTCTCCGGCAGTTGCACGCTGCTCTTGCAATTGATTTCGAGGTCATCCCAATCGAGTTCAAAGTTGCCGATGGGCAGGCCGTAATTGGCTCGGGTCAGGAATTCTGCAATGGCAGGCAGGCGGGCCGCAGGATATTCGAGACCTTGCGGGCGGACGTAAAAAAGAATCCGCTCCAGTTCGGCATGTACATGGCAGAAGACATCGAGGGCGCCGTTGGGCACCGCAACGGCACAGGTGAGCACGGGGTAGTCCTGCAAAGTTTTGGCATTCCAGCCCAGATGTTGAAAGAGGGCCGCAGCGGCCTCGAGGTGAGTCACGATCTTGCTCCTTTCTGCGCGAGTGCCTCGGCGAGGCGGTAAAATTCGGCAAAATGTAAGGTTTCCGCCCGGGCGGCGGGGGAAATTTCCAGGCGCTCCAGCATAGCGCTATCGAAGACGCCCTTGAAGTTGTTAGCGAGGGTCTTGCGCCGTTGCGCAAAGGCAAGTGCCACGACCCGAGCGAAGACGGGTAGCAAATCGGCCGGCACCCGCGCCGGCCGGTGCGGCAGCAGGCGCACAAAAGCAGAGTCGACCTTGGGGGCGGGGTGAAAATTTCCCGGTGCTACGGGAAACAAGATCTCCACTGCCGCCTGTGCTTGCACCATGAGGGAAAGACGGCCGTAGGCCGAACTGCCCGGCTGGGCAGCAAGACGCTCGGCAACCTCCTTTTGCAGCATGAAGTGCAGGTCGACGATGGCTTCGGCCTGCTCCAGGAGATGAAAAATCAGCGGCGTGGCAATGTTGTACGGCAAATTGCCAACAACCCGCAGGGGCTGGCCGCTGTCTTGGGCGAGCTGTTTGTAGTCGACGCGCAAGGCATCGCCAGCAATCACCTGCAGTTGCGCGGCCGGAGCGAGGGCATGCAGGCCTGGCAGCAGGTCACGATCGAGCTCGACGACGCGCAGAGCTTGGCTAGGCGCTTGCCGCGCCGCCAAAAGCGCACGCGTCAGGGCACCCGGGCCGGGGCCGATTTCGAGCAGAGCGTCATTGGGCTGCGGCGCCAACGCCGCGACGATGCGGGCGACGATGGCCGGCTGAATCAAAAAGTTCTGACCAAAGCGCTTCTTGGCTTGCGGAAGCTTGTCTACTTGCAATTCTTGCCGTCCTTCATGCTATATTGACTCGACGCCCCCAGTGGGCGCTGAGCAACGGAAAGCCCATGCATCTCGTGCTTCGTCTCGACGTCAGCGGCCGTCCCATGGCTTGGGAAACCTGGGAAGAAGCAGCTGCCCATTATGCCCGCGGCAATGTCGCCTGGACCCTGGGTGACCCCTTCTTTACTGCCCACGGCGGTACCTCGCGTTGTAGCGGGGAGACCTCCTACCTCG
>NZ_JAVRKK010000160.1:0-4649 GCF_031962545.1 Candidatus Igneacidithiobacillus taiwanensis | reverse complement strand
CCCAGATCGAGGGCTGTTTGCTCGGCGGATGGGGTATTGCGCTTACGGGCGGCCATGCTGCCCTCCGATGCTCGCGTCTGCCGTCTCTGACGGGACCGGAAGAGCTGGTAACCGTTTCCGTGTAACGCTATAGTTACTCCAGTCCTCCGCTGGGACCCGTGCCTCGATTCCTGTCTGCCTCTCACAGCTATTCCAGGAATCGGGGCATTGTGTTGTCTGTGTCATGACAATGCCTTTTGTTTCAAAACCATCCGGCGAACCTACAGGCCACGATTCATCTCCACGACAGGCGGCACTCGATGCGCTCTGCCTATGTTGGAGTATGAAAAAAAATAGGTACGCGTGATGGTCGCGGTGCTTTCTTCGCTGGTGGATTTGGTTACAGCTTCAAAATTGGTTACCATATTCTTGCTGCTCCTGCTGCTTCAGGACTGCCGTGCTGATGGTGTTGCTAGCACCGATCAGATAACTCACTCTGATGTTAGTGCCTTTTTTCGTCCGTTGAAAATATTTACCCCCGGTCTCTGCTCCGATGCGACCGGGGGCTTTTATTTGTGGCCTCACCAAGGCCACCAGCGGCGCCCAATAGATTCTGTCGGGATGGAATGCAAGATAAAGGGCATATGGTGCGCTTGAGAGGATTTGGTTTGTCTTGCTCTCAACCTACCAAGGCCACCACCAACGGCGCTTGGTTTCTGGGCCAGCTAGTAGCTTTTGCTCGGCAGACTCAATACGGGCGCGGAGCCACGCGATCTCTTCTCTGGCAATGCGTAATTCTTCTGTTCGCTCCTGGAGAAGCGCCTTGCATGTCGTATCATCCTGTCCAATTGATACTGAACTTGATGATCCTACTGTATCTTTTTTATCTGTATCAGATTGATCGGTATGAGAACCAGAAAGCTCCCCAAAAACTCGGACCAACTCTGATACGTCCACCTTCGGATTACCAGAATGATCTTTTTCTATCGACAGAACGCCAGTCCTAATGTAGCGGCGATAGAGGGTCATCCGACTGACATTGGCAAGCCTAGCCGCCTCAGATATTGTCACTTTTGCCATGTAACGCTCTGCCCACTTTGTGATCATAATGTAACATACCACAAATCCCTAGATCATAGATCAAGACTAGCTTGATTTGATACCACTTTTTGATACTATACAATAATGAATAGCAAGCATCGGAAAACCTTGGAACAGATATTTGCCAGTCCCACGCCACACCTCAGCATCAAGTGGCAGGATATTGAGCGATTACTGATTGCTTGTGGTGCCCAAGTCCTGGAAGCCGATGGCTCTGCTATTCGCATAATTCTGGGTGGGAGACGCGCATTTCTGCATCGCCCTCACCCACAAAAAGAAGCCAAGGCATATCAGGTAAAGGCGGTGAAAGAATTATTGGAATCAGCAGGAATTAAGCCATGAGGAACCGACTGGAACACAAGGGATACTTCGGCAGCGTGGAGTACAGCGCGGATGACGATATCCTCCACGGCAGGATTTTGAATATCCGAGATATCGTGACCTACGAAGGGCATGGCGTTGATGATCTCAAAGAGAACTTCATCCAAGCCGTAGAAGGATACCTACGTATGTGCGCAGAATTGAACCAAGAGCCAGATAAGCCTGCTTCGGGGCGTTTTGTGGTGCGCATCCCGCCAGATCTCCATCGTGACGCACAGATGAAGGCGGCAGAGGAAAACAGCAGTCTCAACGAAATTGTGACCAAGGCCTTGGCATCTTTCCTGGGGAACAATCATGCAGCATGACCATGATTGATCTTAATGTCTCATAACTGCCCCTCACCGACAGGCGGAGAGTCCAGCAAAATCAGGCTGTCCTTCGATCCATCAACCAGGACCACAAGACAGAATGGAACAAAATGTCTAACACTGGATCGGTAGCTGTGACGTGTCAAAGGGTTGCATGTGAGTGTTGCACTTCAAGATTGAAACCGCCGCTACAGAAAATTAGCAATTCGGACCGTAAGCAATGATCCACCGAACTTGGCTTTCAATCGCTTTTGTTCTCGCCCTCATACCCATGGCTGCCCAGGCTGATAGCCTGGCCCAGATCATCCAGGACGGCTCCGTGAGCGGGGACATCCGCTCCTACTATTTCAGCAAGCTCTACGGAGCGCCCCAAAAGGAAAACCAAGACGCCTACAGTCTGGGCGGGATTCTCAATGCGCAAACGGGCATCCTGGATGGCTTCAGCGCCGGAGCGAGTTTCTTCACTGCCAACAGCCTTGGCACCCACGGCGGCGACAGCAGTGGGGTGGATACTACCCTCATGGGCATTGCGCCTTCCATCAACGCCTTGGGCCAGGTCTACCTGCAGTATGAATTGCCCAAGCGCGTACTCATCCGGGCAGGAAACCAGATCATTAATACCCCCTGGATGGGGCCCAGAGACTCTCGCATGCTTCCCCAGACCTTCCAGGGAATCTTTGCCCAGGTGGAACCCATGGCTGGCTTGAAGATCGAGGGGATGCGCATCTTTGGCTGGAAGAGTCGCACATCGGATAACTACAGCCGAGACAATCTTTACTATCCGACCAATTATGATGAAGATGCTTTGTATGGAGTGAAGAAGGTGGGCCTTGGCGATGATACTCCGTCCAGCAACGGCACTCTCGCCTTTGGCTTGAATTATCGCTACCAGGGTGCCAAAGTATCCGCCTGGTATTACAATTTCTATCAGTTTGCCAAGATGTTTTATGGCAGTGCTCAGTATGGCTTGCGGGTAGGTGCTTTTACACCCTATCTGGCGGGACAGTTCCTGCGGGAATGGGAAAATAACGGGATCCTGCAGAATTACCACGCTAGACTTTTTGGCCAGAAGGGCACTGTAAATAGCACCCTCTGGGGGGTGAAGGCGGGGATCAAGATTCCATATGCCAATCTTTTCTTTGCCTACAATGCGTTGACACCTCATGCTGACAGCTTTGGTGGCGGAGCCATTGTTTCACCCTATGGCAATTTTGCCGCCATGTACGCCTCCTTTATGACTGACAATTTGTTGGCCTTTGGTCCTGGTCATGCCTGGCGATTGGGAGGAATATTCCGAGCCTGGCAGAAACAGATCCGCTTTATAGCCAGTTATGCCCATTTTGATACCCAGTATGAAGGCAAAACCGACGGGGTTTATCTGGATCTGACCTACTTCCCCAAACAATTGCAGGGACTTAGCATTCGTGATCGAGTGGCCATTGAAAATGGCCTTGCGGCATATAAAAGCCATTCTTTTATTTATAATCTCTTGATGTTGCAATATGCCTTTTGATCGGCCAGAAAAAGATAGCCACGGCTCACGGATTGAGGAGCTTCGCGTAGAAGCTTGAAGGAAAGGCTGATTGGTTCCAATCTTGAATTGCAACACTCGTATATAACTCTTTAGCCTGCTAAAGACACCGATCAGGTTGCCAGACATTTTGATGCAAAATGTCTAGGTATTTCATCGCCGCAGCCTATCTGGACCGAACCTTTTATTCAGATAACAACACTGACAGCACAGCTCACCCGTCGGCAGAATCGTCATCCTTAACTAGAGTGTCTTTTGATAAACTTATAATTGGTGGGTGTTTTTGAAACCATGCAACCATATTATTATAAATATCATCGGAATACAGAGTGTTAATATAGTTGCGTAATGCTTCAACAAAATCTTCAGCAACAAGCGTCAACTTATTACCATTAACAGTAAAATTATGGTTCATTCCAGCATTTTTTCGATGTGTTAAAATAACTTCATGCCCCTGGTCTTTTTCTACCTTATTTTCCCAGAACGGAGGATTCACGGAGAAGTTGTGAACAAGGCCATTTCTCAGTATACATACCAACGTATTGGATATCTTTTCACAATGTTGACAATGTTTATCATTAGCGCAATGTTGAAAATAAAGACACACAACACCAAGACAAAAATTTTTTAGTTGATCTTGTGTGGATTTTTTTCCGTAAACTGCACAAGACAAGAAGTCTGTAAACGCTGATATAAGCACAAAAGAAAACGCACTGCCAACATCAACAAACTATGTAACTCACTAAATCGATCATCTATATACTGAGCTATTTGCTTACGCGTCCAAGACTTTTCCTTGGACTTATAACAATTTCCTCCACTGGGTGCAGAAGTTGATGATGATTTTCCGTCATACCCTGGATATACAATATCTACATTTGTCAAATTTAAAAAAGTATTATCGTCATTCATAACTATTCCTGTGATAAAACACTAACTATGGTCTGTTATTGGTATGGTGATTTGGCTATCAAACCACTGCAATCCTTCTCAATACTCCGCCAAACGACCGTTTGTTGGAAACACCAGCCGGGGCCTTCCCGGCCAATGTTTCCTGGCAGGCCTTGGGTGTTGTTGGAAAGATGGCCCAAAAGATGGGTTGTTGGAAATCTGGTCAGCCCTTGCCAGAAAAAATCTCCCAAACATTGATCGGGGTACCTCTGCTCCCCATCGCGCAGCGGGGAGCGTGAATCAAATGCTTTTCCTTCATTAACCGTAACAGGCTGGATACCCGGGGAACGCTGAGCCTTAAGAGGATGCTGAAAAAGTCCATGGTATAATTACGTAACGCTAGAAATCTGGGAGTTGCGTCATGCGCGGAGCCAAGGTGGAGACCCAAGGAATGTTCA
>NZ_JAVRKK010000159.1:0-4657 GCF_031962545.1 Candidatus Igneacidithiobacillus taiwanensis | reverse complement strand
AATCTTGGGCCGCTGAAAGTCTGCTTGTGCTTTACGCATAAGGGGCGAATGGGGGGACTTCCCATAGAATATCTTACAATTCGAGCGAAGGCGCGTATCTGTTAACGCATGATCAGATAACACGGGAATCAGTCAACGGGGTCTAGCTGGCAACTGGATGATGTACCGTAAACACCGATAAAAGTGTTGCATGACTGAGGGAGACTCCTTGAGTAGGTTACATGTAATTATTACATGTTGTCGTTGCTTGCTGACTAGCCGAAGGTGAGCGAATAGCGAAAGAGGGGGGCGGTTGCGAACGCATGTGACTTTGGCGAGTTACATAGCTTGGGTTTATAGACTCATCGCCGCGGATTGTTTGGCGACAATCTGTTAATAGGCAACAGGTGACACTGTTGTGGCGATAATTTGAGCGAATAAGGCAATTGTTTTGCATTATTCATTATTAAAAGGCTATCTTCGGGTAGCCTTTTTTATTTTGCAAACAAGTGTTGTTAAAAGTTTGCACAGGCCGTTTTTTTGGTTTTCTGTAGTTAAACTTTGCCCGGTTGAGCGTTTACGCTCACGATAAGCCGCCACTGCAGCTCTCACGGCTGCTCGCCGGTCTTCATGTATTCGAGGTCTGCCACGTTTTCTATGTTGCTCTTGCATGGATGTTCTCCTTTTTGGTATCGATTAAATATTACATTATAATATAAATATAGCATTTAATATTACAATGTAATATAATTATAATATAGAGATACTGTTTAATGTTGTATAAAACTGTCCAGAACTGTCACATTGCTGTTATATTATACTGTCTCGTGCTGTAATATATTGTTCACTTTTACAGAATACCTAGCTTTACTTTTGAGAGTGGCGAATTTAGATTATTTATCTTGCGTTCCACGAATCGGCTTTTTATTTAGCTGCTGAACGGCTGCGGCCTGTTTTCAATCCTGGATTTTTTCGTGGGGTGCTGCTTTCATTGGAGACCTTCAACATGTCGGCCTGTTTGCCGTTGATCGGACGGGCAGCGGCGCCGCTGCCGCGCTGGGCGAGAGGCTCCGCGACCGTAGGGAGTGGAGACGGGGAGCGCGGGCACCCGTCCGCCCCTGCCGCCTCCTACTCACCCCACACCCGCGTAAGAATGGAAGCCATGGGCAAAGCCTCTCTAGAACCCCACCGCCGGGTCTATCTCTTCGCACCACTTTTGCCACCCTTCAGGGTCTTTTCTTGGGTCTGGGGGGGCTGTTTTTTGCGGGGTCTGTCCTTCTTTTAGCTCCCAGAATCCCCCTGCTGGGTTTCCCGGGTCTCCCCCTTGTCCTTTTTGCAGTAACTGTAGCAAATGCGATTTGACCTGTTCCTTAAACTCAAGCTCCATCACTCGTGCGTTTATGTCCTCTCTAGCTTTAGCATGGGCTCTCTCTGCTTCCACGTCTGCTATTTTACGAAGAACCCACTTTGCTTTTGTTATGATATTACCGGCTGCATCTGTTAAGCCTATGATCCTTTTTCTGGTGCATACATAGCCGCCGAGTTCTTCCCCGATTACGTCTTCCTTTAATGGCTGTAGTCCTGTTTTGTTGGCTGCCTTGAAAAAACTCCACCAGTCGCCTTTTTGTGCTGCCTCTTGTGCCTCTCTGCTCGCTCCCGGTATCGGCCCCATGCTCCGGCATAGCCTCCATACGGTCGCTTTTCTTCCGCTGAAGGCATAGGCTCTAATGCCATATTGCCGGTACCATGCTCTATATCTATTGTGCTCTTTTTTACTAATGCCGCTCCCGGTCGATATTTTATTTAGGTATGCGTTTATATAAAGCACCGCGCCAAATATCCCGGCCTTTGGCACCTCCACTGCTACCCCTCTTTTGTATCGGTCGTTACCTGTCTCTTTTCCCGCCTCGAATCTGTCTCTTAGAATCTCCTCTATTTGCTCCCAGTTTTCTTCCTTAGAAAAGGCTAGCATGTGGACGTGTGGCGTGCCGTCCCGGTGCGGCTCGACTACCCGCTCCCAGATTATCTCGATCTCGGCTTTTTCAAATGCCGCCCGTGATTGGCTCCACCCTGTGTTTATCCACTCCATGGCTTGCTTTGGTGTTGTCCCGTCATAGCTTGGATTTTGCTTATAACTACCGCCTGCCGTGGTCATCATGTGCATATGTGCGGGGCAAGTGATTGTGATAAATCGTGGCGTATAGCCTAGCTCTTTTGCGGCATGGCCTAGCCCAAAAGCTGCGGTTATTCGCTCGGCCTGCTCTTTTTTTGCTTTATCTTTTGGCGTCGGTAGCGTCATTAGCCGCCCGTCTTTTTCTCTGACTGCCACATGGTCTTTGGCCCATTCTTCGGCCCTTCTGTCTACTGCTTGACTTGTCGTTAAAGAATCGCTAGATACTGCTTTTATATGGTTAGGCACTAACTCTCGCCAAATCTCTTCCCGTATTCTATTTACTACTTTTTTTGTAGCCCTTGCCCACCATCCCCGCGTTGTCGCGTTTTTGTAAATAACGGCAAGAACAACTCGGCCCCAGTCTGCTTTTGGTGCCCCTGTCTCCCTTAGCTTAGTTTTCACTCCCGGAAGTTGCAATAAGTCCTCCACGCCTAAAGTCTCTTTGATTACTTTAAGCATCCCTTCGTTACCGTATTTATTAAATGCAATTATTATTTGTTTTGCTTGTTGCTCTGCAAATTTATTGATTTTGTCAATGTCTGAGTCTAGGTCTATGTAGTTTAATAGCGGCTCTCTTTTAGCTATGATCTTTGCCGGAATTAGCACGTCTTCTATGGCCTGCTTTGCCGCCATTTTTTCTTCCTCTGGTAGCGGCTGCCTACCTAAAGCCACCACTTTGAGTATGTCCTCTGCTCGTTTTTGGACTAGCGGAATTATCGCTTTTTTTAGGTTTTCCGTGAGTTTGATCTGGACGTCGCGCACGTCCTTTGCCGCGTCTTGATAGAACAAGACGCGGGCAAGCTCTGGGAATAGCGCCTCGGCTGCTGCGGCCATGGCGCTACTCGTTAGCTACGGCGGGCCTCTTTGCTAGGGGGAGGGGGGAAGACTTGCAGACTGCGAGAATAGTGTCTATACTATCTGTGTCTGTATTCTTCCCCGATCTCCTAGCTTGGCGGCCCAGGATCGGGGTTATTTTTTTCATGCTGCTATTTGTTCAACCTCTTGTGTTGTTATGGCAGTTTTAGCACGTTTTACTATAACGCTCAACTGTTTGCCAGTGTTGGGCAGTCTCTTAACGTAGTATAGGCGCTGCGGTAGCCCCGGCGGGAAGCCTTTTTCATGCCCAGCCCGTTTCCATTCACCTTTTAGCAGTTTGTTTAGCTTCCTGATTTGCTGCCTTATCGCCGCAAAACCCGGCGATTTATGCAGAGAATCGACCTCGATTTTGATTCTTGCATTGTTTTTGCTTCGCACTGCTTCAATGATGCGGAGTTGCCAAGATTCATAAGTCTGTTTGCTCATACGCCACGACCACACCGGTTTTGCTATGTCTTTTTTGGTTATTTTTACCAGTTCGTAGCCTGTTATATTTAGCGCCGTTTTTGGGTTTAATGCGTCTTTTAACGGCTCGGCTTTGTGTGCTACATGTTCCCCGTTAGTTACTAATAAAGCCCAAAGAATAGGGCTTAACGGCTCTTTTTTTGATTGATATAAAACTAAAACAGCACAACCCTCGCCCCTCTTTTTGGCCCTTAATCTTTGGTGCCGGTCTTGGTTTATATCGTAATATCTAGCAAATTTTTTCACTAGGCCATCGGCTTTTTCTGGGATTATTTCTCCGGTTATGTAATTAGTAAAACCCAACCGCACAAACGTCATTATCTGCTGCATAAAAGCAACTTTATTATCGAAAACCAAGGGGTCAAACTTAGCCATTTATGAAAACTCCTGCATAGCAAACATATAGTATATACACCGCTATCGCAATTTAACTTATATTGGCTGCATATTAGATGCATACACAAAAAAAGATTCCGAAATTTTTTCGGGGCGCTATACTATGTAGCTCATAATAGAGGGGCTGTGATACTCGCCAAGTAGGACAACCGGGGGTGTCACCCCTCGGCTGTGTAATGCGTGGGTCTATCGACCCGTAGATTGCTCGCCAAGCAATCTAGACCGCAGAAGCCGCGTGCCTTTAGTCGGGCTGGCGCGGCAAACAACCCGGCGCTGGGGGGGTGCAACTCCTTTCCTTCGACCGGATTCCATGCCGGAAAAAATTTTCGGCGAGATTGGGCGACGTGGACACGGGACATGGGAGCAAATGCCCATGATACCCTGCTGATTTATGAGAGTGTGAAATCACTCCCATGGGGTGCGAGTAATCGTACAACATGTGATGGGCCGGAGGCTGCTGAGTTTGTCGCGAGGCAATCGGGGGTGTGAGGGAGACTGGATCGCCCTAGGCGCGTGTGGCGCAAGCCATAAGCCCTGTTGAATAGCTCAACCGGATAAGTCGACCGTGGGATACCATAGGTTGATTCCAGGACAGAAGCGTCGGACGTGTTTATTACACGTTAGGCTAGAGCATTGATGAATTGTCTGGGGTAAGCGAGCCGTTTTGGAATCTTGGGCCGCTGAAAGTCTGCTTGTGCTTTACGCATAAGGGGCGAATGGGGGGACTTCCCATAGAATATCTTACAATTCGAGCGAAGGCGCGTATCT
>NZ_JAVRKK010000158.1:0-4703 GCF_031962545.1 Candidatus Igneacidithiobacillus taiwanensis | reverse complement strand
AGGGTAGAGGCTCGATCGCCTTCCAGCTTACCGACTACCGTACCGGTGTGCAGATGGTCACCACCAGAGAGGCGCAGGGCCTTGGTGAGCACGCGGAAGTGGATACCATGGTGGGGATTACGGTCGATTACTGCATGCATGGCACGATGGATGTGCAGCAGCACGCCGTTCTTGCGACACCAACGGGCAAGACCCGTGTTGGCGCAGAAGCCGCCGGTCAGGAAGTCATGCATGATGATCGGCATGTCGAGCTCCTTGGCGAACTCGGCACGCTCGTACATTTCTTCGGGCGAGGGGGCGGTAACATTCAGGTAATGGCCCTTGCGCTCACCCGTCTGCGCTTCGGCGTTGTGGATCGCGTCGGCCACGAAGAGGAAACGATCGCGCCAGCGCATGAAGGGCTGGGAGTTGACGTTTTCGTCGTCCTTGGTGAAGTCGAGACCGCCACGCAGGGCTTCATACACGGCGCGGCCGTAGTTCTTGGCCGACAGACCCAGCTTGGGTTTGATGGTGCAGCCGAGCATGGGGCGACCATACTTGTCGAGCTTGTCGCGCTCAACCTGGATGCCGTGGGCGGGACCGTTACAGGTCATCACGTAGGCCAGGGGGAAGCGCACGTCTTCCAAACGCAAGGAGCGTACCGCCTTGAAGCCAAAGACGTTACCCACCAAAGAGGTGAAGACGTTGACGACGGAACCTTCTTCGAAGAGATCGATGGGGTATGCAATGAACGCGTAGAACGCGGTATCGTCGCCGGGCACGTCTTCGATCCGGTAGGCGCGACCTTTGTAGTAGTCCATGTCGGTCAACAGATCGGTCCACACCGTAGTCCAGGTACCGGTAGAGGATTCTGCTGCAACCGCCGCAGCCGCCTCTTCCCGATCCACCCCTGGCTGCGGGACGATCTTGAAGCACGCCAACAAATCCGAGTCCAACGGCACGTAGTCAGGAGCCCAGTACGTCTGGCGATACTCCTTCACGCCGGCTTCATATTTACCAGCCATAGATCCCTCCTAAGAGAATGTTCCAATTCAAACCAACCTGCAGATAGCTTTCCGATGGCGAATGTACAGAGGCCATACCATTAGGTAAAGTAAAAGTTATTTAACATTACCGTTTAGGGGAACAAAACCTTGTCCGTTCGTCAGGTCACTTTACATCAATTACGTATCTTCACGGTACTGGCCCGGCATCTTAGCATGAGCAAAGCGGCCACGGAATTGTATCAAACGCCACCAGCATTATCTTTACAAATCAAGCGGTTGTCTGAAAATCTCGGGATTACTCTGTACGAACAGATCGGCAAAAAACTCTTTCTTACCGCCGCTGGGGAGCTGGTTGCCCAGGCTGGACTGGAGGTGCAAGAGCGGCTGGAAAGGCTGATGGAAGAGCTCGCGGCACAGCAAAATCTGGAGCAGGGCCAACTCCGTCTGTGCATCACCTCGACTGCCGAGTATTTCGCGCCCCGACTGCTCGGCGCCTTCTGTGGCCTGCACCCTGGGGTCGAAGCGAATCTCGAGATCGTCAACCGCGGTACTCTACTGCAGCGCCTGCAACACAATGAAGATGATCTCTACATCATGGGACAGGTGCCCGACGACATCGATGGCGTAGCGCATCCCTTTCTCGACAACCCGATTGTCGTGGTGGCCGCTGCCTCCCACCCGCTCGCCGAGCAAAAGGACATTCCGCTGCAACGATTGGCGCTAGAACCTTTCATCCTCCGCGAAGCCGGTTCCGGCACGCGGCTCACTGCGGAAAACTTTCTTGCCGAGCGCGGCATTCAATTGCATGCGCGGATGACCCTGAGCAGCAATGAGGCGGTCAAGCAGCTGGTCGCCGGTGGCCTGGGCCTGGGCATTCTCCCCCGCCACACCCTGGCCGCGGAGGCAGCGGCCGGGGATTTGTGCATTCTCGACGTCGAGGGCTTCCCGATCCTACGCAAGTGGCATGCGGTGCATCGACGCGGCAAACACCTTTCGGCAATCGGCCAGCGTTTCCTCGAGTTTTTGCTGGAGAGCTAGCCCTCGGCGCAAACTGGGCGAATCCTCAGACTTTGTTGCCTTCCACCTCGACCTTGATGGCAATGGCATTGGACAGCCCCTCGGGGAGATAGGCGTCCATACTAAAATCCGAGCGGTGGATGGTGGTCGTCGCCACAAAGCCGGAGAGATAGCCACCCCAGGGTTTGGGCAAATAGGGTACATTGCCGGCACCCAACTCGCGAACCTGAAAGACCACAGGCTTGGTAACGCCATGCAGGGTGAGATTGCCGTACAGATCCCCGCTCTTCTTGCCCGTGGGCACATACTTGCTGCTGACAAAGGTGATGTCGGGATACTTCTTGACGTCAAAGAACTCCTTGCTGCGTAAATGCTGATCGCGCAAGGCAAGATCGGTGTTGATGCTGGCAGCGGGAATGGTGATGTTCACCCGATCCTTGGCGGGATCTTGGGCATTGAAGGTATAGGTGCCGGAGATTTGGTCGAAGCGGCCGGTGAATTCCGTAATTCCAACGTGACCAATGGTAAAGAACACATTGGTGTGCTGGGGATCGATGCGGTAGCTGCCGTCGGGATTGCCGTCGAGGAAGGCGTAGTGCTTGGCTGGCGAGGCAAAGGCGGTTCCTGCCATCAGGACGGCGGCGGCGACCAGGGCGGTAGTGAAGCGTTTTGTGAACATGGAATTTCTCCTTTTTTACCCAAATAGTTTTTTGGCGATTTCCGCCACGTGCCGTCCTTGGAAACGGGCAATGGCAAGCTCGTTGGCCGAAGGCATGCGGCTGCCGTCGCCCTTGGCCAGGGTGCTGGCGCCATAGGGCGTGCCACCGCTGATCTCGTCCATATTGAGGAGCTCGCGGCAACTGTAGGGCACGCCGACAACGATCATCCCTTGATGCAGCAAAAAGGTGTGGAAAGAGGTGATGGTCGTCTCTTGCCCACCATGCTGGGATGCAGTACTCACAAAGACGCCGCCGAGCTTGCCAACGAGAGCACCTTGCTGCCAGAGATTACCCGTGCGGTCGAGAAAATTGCGCATCTGCCCGCTCATGTTGCCAAAGCGCGTGGGCGTGCCGAAAAGGATAGCGTCGTAGTTGGCCAAATCGTCGGGATGGGCCTCGGCTGCCGCCTGTGTCGTTTTGGCGTGCAGGCTGGCAAGGGTCTCCGCCGGTATGGTCTCCGGGATACGCTTGATATCCACCTGGGTACCGGCCACCGAGCGAGCACCCTCCGCTTCCGCCTCTGCCATCGCTTCTACATGTCCCCACAAGCTGTGATACAAGACCAGAACTTTACTCATGGTATACCCTCCTTGCTGGACTCCCCCTGGCGTCTGGGTTTCAATAGAGCACTCGCGATTCTCTTTGTAAAGTAGGTACTACAAAGTAACCAATATGCGCCAATCTCGACAAGAACAGGCTTGCCCCATGGACCAATTGCTGCGGTTGCTGATGGGGCCGTGGACCACCTACATCCTCTGGGTGCTGGAAAACCAGGGCACACTGCGCTTCGGCGCCCTCAAGAAGGCCATCCCCGGTATCTCTTCGCGCATGCTCACGGAACGCCTGCGCGTATTGGAAAATGCGCAGATCATTTTTCGGGACTATCATCCGACTGTTCCGCCCGAGGTCTATTATGGCCTGACCGATCGTGGCCGCGAACTCGGCACCGTGCTCGCCGGCTTGAACACGCTGGCGCAGCGCTGGTTTACGAATCCACCAAAGTAGTAGAGCCCTGAGGATGTCAGACGTATGGCTATAGATGATCCATTTACGTGGCTTGCGGTGGGGCATCACAGTAAAACCGTGGGTGATTCGCCAGGGAGATCCCGGTTATTCCAATGAGTTTGGCGCGGACCAGAGTCAAGCTTTAGGTCTGGAACGGCCAGATGAACAGTGTCCGTCCACGGGCGGGGCGCCTAGCAACTATGCGCCCCCCTTTGTGAGTTGATCAGGCCGCTACCAAGTTCAGTACTTTTTGACCGGACAGGTCTTGATACCGAACAGGGAATACGCCGGGCAAATACCAACGATCCCAGTAATCAGAGGTAGCAGTCCAATCCAACCCCAGCTTGTTTTTGGCCCAACAAAGACCAAAGCAATCAGGATGATTCCCACGACCACCCGTACGCCGCGATCCAAAGCACCTTCATTCATCGTCATGCTACACACCTCCTCTTGGTCGGAAGGCAAAAGCGTCTCCCCACTCCCCAGACACAGTATACGCTGCGCGAGCCAAGCACACATCTCGCGCGCCCGCCTACCAAGGCGTGCAAGACTGTTCCTATTTTCCCACATGCAAGGAGGGACGGTCTTTTTTGGGCAGGTTGTAGTACACCACGGTACCCGCACCGTTCAGGGCGAGCAGTGCCAAGCAGCCAGGTAGAGGAATGAGCAGCGCGATCACCAAGAAAATCCGCAGCAGTCGACGCAGACGATCAAGCATGCGCAGCACCCAAGCAAGACGTCACTGTAGACCTTTCGCTACGGTTACTTTCCATCGTCCGTCCTGCCTGCCTCCGAATTTCAGTGTGTTACGCCATGGCACAGAAAATGCTCGCATCCTCGCATTTACTTTGAGGGTATCGAATGTCAATCGCAAGCAAATGTATGCGTCCACCACCTTTGGCACTGTGGTAGATGTTGGAGGAGGAAGGATAGCGGTGGTTTCTGTCCGAGTCGATGGTGTGGCCGTTCGGCGTTG
>NZ_JAVRKK010000157.1:0-4737 GCF_031962545.1 Candidatus Igneacidithiobacillus taiwanensis | reverse complement strand
GCTGATCCCCGCTATGTCGGCTTGGTGTGCAAGAATCCGGCCCATACGGACTGGCTTGTCTGGTCCTTCCATGAGCAACTCTGGACCCTTGGCGAACTGGCGGAGTATCTGGACCTCGATGCGGCCAAGGCCCGGCGCTATGTCCCAGACACCCCGGAAGAAGCCTACCAAGAGGGCCGGAACGTGTTCCTGTTCCATATGGCCCGTAAATGGGCATACAGCGCGATTCGGGACTATTGGGCACCAAATGGCTTACCCCAGTGGCAGGATGCGATTTTGGGGCATTTATGGGCCATTAACGGGCAATTTCACGCGCCCCTCTATGAACCGGAACTCAGGGCCATTGCCAAGAGCATTGCCAAGTGGACTTGGCGGCGCATTACGCCCACAGGCCTGCAAGACCTCATCGAGCGCACCCACACGCCAGAGCTACAGCGGGAGAGGGGCAGGAGGGCCACCAATCAGGCAGAGGCAGGGCGACTAGGCGGACTGGCAGCGACCAACCAGCTAGAGATCGCCCCCCTTGGCGGCACAGCCAGCGGCAAGGCCCGCAGGCGATCCAGAGAGCAGGACCGCGTTACCGCAAGGCTCTTGCGGGCGCAGGGATACAGCTATCGACAGATCGCGCGGGAGCTTGAAGCGCACCACTCTACTGTGATCCGGTGGTGTCGGTGGGGTGGTGCACGAACCGAGCGGCCTATATCAGATAACAGCCAGCAGGGGCGGCTTGAGCGCAGCGAAAGAACCGCCCCGAATCGGCTGGGCCGCAGGCAGGTAGGGAGGCAAAGCCGACCGGCCACCTGCCGTCGCGGCTTCCACGGGTTTGCTGATGGCGGCACCTGATTCCGTCATAGCAGCGGGGAAACCCAGATCGACAGATCAGAAAACTAAATCAGGCTGGCTGAGGGCCTAGCGAGCGAAGCGAGCGCAGGAACGAGGCCAGCACTACGGTGGAAAGCGTATCGGCCAAGACATCGGCTAAGGGTAGTCGAGGCCTCCATGTCCGGCACGGAGGGTGAGAGGGTCCGGGAGAGAGGGTTCAGGCATGCCACGAAAAGTGGCGGGCCTGATTCTCGAATCTTGGAGAGGCCTTGGCGGGGATTCTGGTTGTCTGCACTAGTGACTGCGGCAGTCATCGCCTGAGCGGGTGTTATGCCGTGCTGCGCGTCCGTCTCTTTTGCGAGCGAGTAACGCGAGCGAAGCGAAAGAGACGGACGGGGGGAAGCCAATAGCAACGGGGGTTTTCAGCGATATTTTGCTGCATGAAATTTCATGAAATCCCCCTCCGCGTCCAATGGCGACGCGACCGTCGCAGACTGGAAGCGTCATCGGAAATGCCAACAGTACGGGCGCGACTGCGATAGCCAGGAGCGCCGATCTCAACCGCCTGTCTCTTTCGCGAACCGAAGGTGAGCGAAAGAGACAGGCGGTGGGAACCCAGTAGCGGCTGGCATTTCAGGGCAATTTTTGCGCATGAAATTGCATGAAATCGCCTCCCGACCCAGGATCGACAGCGCCCTGACCGGCACCGACTGACCCCCACTGCCCTCCCTGGGGGTACCATTCTTCGCGGCCCCGTCAACCGCGAACTAACCACAGCACTACAGAGACATGCAGCCGTGCCGTGCATGGGCCTGATGGTCTGCCAAGAAAAGCCCAACAAAGGGCCGTATAAAGCCCATAGAGCGTCTTTTCAGGCACGGGTGGTAGGGTAGTAGCACCAAGGCCGCCAGAGGCCAAAATCAGCCCGATTTGAGGCACGGAAAGGGGTCCAAAAAAAGGCGCAGCACCTTTACTTGATTCTTGATTCTTGGCTTGTTTCTGCCAAGAGATTGATCTTACAATCCCTATGAAGTCATGACTCTTCTTCAAGTCTGACTCCTCCTGACAAAGGCAGCTCAAAAGGCTGCCTTTGTTTTTTGGTTGGTTGCGATTTTCTTATACTGTTGTATAGTCAATACATAAGGTTGTGTTGCGGTACCTATAAAACGTTCTAGCTTTGTTGAGGAGGAGTAAAAATGAAGAAGAATTTCATTATGTTAGCAGTTGCAGCGGCTCTGGTTGCTCCTGTGTGTGCTATGGCTGCTGATGGCAGTAACAGCGATGCCAAGACGGGTCCCGTTCTGTACGGATATGCCCAAATTACCGGGGCCCAGCAGTTTGGTACTTCCATGAATGGAAATACTTCTAACCCCAGTGGATTGGTCTTTGGTGCTAACCGAATCCGCTTGGGTGTTAAGGGTGAAGCTGCCACGGGTGTGACCTACAATATTATGGCCGGTTGGGATAATGCAGCGATTAGTGGTAATAACACCAGCTCAAACGGCAATGTTGGCAATCTGTTAAATAATGGATTGGGTAACGGTGGTAATGCTTCCATTATTGACGCGTGGATCAACTATGCCCCAGTTCCCTTTGTGCAGCTGAAGGTGGGCAAATTCAAGCAGCCTGTTGGCAATGAGTATGTGGATGTCGATGGTAATGCATTGCCCTTCATCTTCCGGAGTATGGGTCAGTCTTTGCTACCTGGACGTTCTGCCGGCGCTATGTTGCACGCTAGCAATGTTATGGGTACGGGTGTTGGTTATGCGGTTGCCATTGCGGATGAGAGTTCCCTTGACTATGGATCAGCCTATAACTGGTTGACTACTTATTCCAATCCATTTGGAAGCGGCCAAGGTGGCTTCCTTAACGGCGGCGGTGGATATTTGGCTTCCGCTCGCTTGACCTATGATTTTATGGGTCCACTCCTTCACGCTGAAGTGAGTGGTTCTCGTATGACCTTGCCATCTGCGTCCTACGGTGGTCAGTCAAGCTCTCAAGCCTATAACTCTCTGTACACATGGAACGTTGGTATCCATGGCGGATTGATGGGTATCAGCTATGAGGCTGGTTACACCAATCTGCATACCGGTGCGACACGTTATGGGATTGCTCCTGGCTTTGTGGCCCAAGACTGGAATGTTGGTTTAGCTGCTAACCTGCATACCATGGGCCTTACTCCATCTTGGTTGGATATTGAGCCAGCCGTACGTTTCGATTCCTATAGTTATAACGGTGATTTTTACAGCATCGACAAAAATGGAAACATCAACAACTCTGGTGGACTCGATGCCAAGCTCGATAATACCACTATCGGCCTGAATTACTATGTCAATCCGAATAATCCCCATGCGGCGGAGATTCAGGTGAACTACATCATTCCAACCGCACGGGATGGGAATTGGGGAGGTAGTAGTCAAGCAGGTGCTTTTGGCGGAAACGGTGCCCCCATCAACGGTATGGCCTTCAACACGTTGATGTTGCAGTTCCAGGCCGGATTTTAAATATCGTTCTGTAGTACAATGAAGGCCACCATCTTTGGATGGTGGCCTTTCTGTTTTTCATTTCCGCTGAAGGAAGATCTTAACCAATGTCACTCATCAAGATAACCGCCGATGATGACAAGATTTTGCGAGAGCGTGTCTTATGCATGATGGACCTACGCAATGAAAAGCTCACAAAGTTAGCTAGAAAACTCAATCTGGATACAGGAGGTTTGTCTGGATGGGTAAACGGAGGGGTGCAAGGCCGGCTATCTATCAAAAAAAAGAGTTTGGTATCGGACTACCTTGGTTTATTACATGGATTCCTAGCGCCAAATAAAGTGCATGTATGGAATACGGATTCAGAAACAATAGAGAGTGCTATACCATTACTGCTTAGCAAAGAACTGTTAAATGGGATAAGGATAGTTCCAATATATTCTGGTGGTCAACCAGCATCATGCGCCTTGCTTGCATCATCCATGAATGATTACTTTGTTGTTATAGCCGAACCAAGAGATAATTCCTTACAACCCCCAATAATTACCCCGGAAAAAACGGGTTGGGGGATTTTAGAAAGCAAAGCTGTTTTTTCAACATCGGAATACAGAAGACTGAAAGAAGAAAAAGATATGGATATTTCTGAAATTTATTTAGAAATAATGATTCGCTCAATGACAAGGATAGATTCATCAATGATAGACTGGGTTTTTTTGATAAAAGAGGCTGTAATTGGTGGGTTAACTGTAGATGAAGCAAGGAAAAGATTGCTTGACTAAAGACAATTTGCGCCATTCTGTCTCGTGGGCCTGATTGACGGCAGAACGGATAGCCTGATTTTGCTAGGTTCTCCGCCTGGCAGTGAGGGGCAGTCATAAGACAAATCGGTGAAGCCGTCATTTTGGCTGGACCCCAGTGGCGACCCTTAGCGGGCCAATGGCAAGTAAACCAAACCAGAGCATCCAAGACCACCATTATCCTTTATCTTGCGTTCGCTCCTGTTGGTCAGGAACGGATGCTTGGCAGCTTTACGGCTCTGGGAGTAGATTCGCCGGATGACCTAAAACAGCAAGGACATTGTCATGAATCAGAAACGACAATGCCCCGATTCCTCTAGCTTTGGCCGGCATACAGGAGATCGGGGCATTCGGGTACTACGAGGCAACGGGGAAAAGTGTAGCAGCAGCTACACCCGATCACTAGCCCCCCGGTCCCGTCAGACAGCAGACGCGAGTATCGGAGGGCAGCATGGCCGCCGTTAATCTTCTCTTGGCCCATGCCCCAAGGAAGCCCTATTGCACCAACAACCTTGGCGCAGGCCTTCGAATCCGCCCCATAGAACTGGCCTTGGCCTACCGATACATCCAGCACAATCCGCCAGCGCAGGTCTGGACTATCGTGCTGGACGTGGATCGCCGTGTCTGCGACCCCG
>NZ_JAVRKK010000156.1:0-4740 GCF_031962545.1 Candidatus Igneacidithiobacillus taiwanensis | reverse complement strand
TCCGATCTAGGGCTGCGCGCAGCGCGGTCGAATCACGACCGCCTGCGTCGATGATGATGTCCTCGAATTTGGCTGCTTGCTGCTGCACCTGCGCCCGCAGAGTCACCCCGTCCGGGTAGGTCGCGCAGGCAATGCCCGGCGTATGCCCGGCCTCGGCACGGATGCGGATTGCCGTCTGCGCCGTGCCTTGCCGGTCGCCGTCGATGAGCCACACATCACGCCCGGCCAGCGCGCGAGCGATGGCCAGATTGACGGCAATGGTCGTTTTGCCGACACCGCCTTTCGTGTTTCCTACGGTGAGGATCATGTTTTATGGAACCGTTTTACTATGAAAACGGTTCCTATTGTAGTGATTTTGCTCACCTACCGGCGTCCTCAGCCTGCATGATGATCTGCCTGATGGCGGCCTGCCTGCTATCGCTTGGGGTTCGGGCGCAACTTGTGCGACCAAGAGCTGGATGTGACCGGAATACGCCATTGGCGTATACACTTCGGGTATGGAGTTCATTGAGACCCCGACGTTTACCCGCCTGGTCACCGCGCTGTTGACGGACGATGAGTACGCTGGCCTGCAAAGCATCCTGCTGGAAAACCCGCAGCGTGGTGATCTCATTCAAGGTGGTGGCGGCATCCGCAAGCTGCGCTATGCGCTGCCGGGGCGTGGCAAAAGCGCCGGGGCGCGGGTGATCTACTACTGGAAGCAGGACAACGAACAGATCTACATGCTGCTGATCTACCCGAAGTCGAAGAAAGACGATCTGACCGATCGGGAAACTGCGGTGCTGCGGGAGTTTGTGAAGGAGCTATGAGATGGAACACGCCTTGTTCGATGATCTGGTGCAAAGCCTGAAAGAGGCTCGGGCCATTGCGCACGGGCAAATGCCAGCCTCACGCCGGATCAAGGTGACCGCCCCCGATGCCAAAGCTGTGCGTGAGCAAATCGGGTTGTCGCAGAGCGAGTTTGCCCAACTGATGCGCGTGAGCGTCAAGACGTTGCAAAACTGGGAACAGGGTCGCCGTCACCCGACCGGGCCGGCGGCAGCTTTGCTCAGGATCGTCCAGTCTGCCCCGGACGTGGTGCGCAAGACATTGCACGCCTGAGCATTGCGCCCCGGGCACGCGGCGTCATTGCCGCGCCCGCATGATGGTCTGCCGGCTCACGCCGTACTGGCGCGCCAGACCCGCCACCGTCGCCCCGGCTTGAAGGGCTTGGCGCACGGCGTGTTTCTGCTGGGCGTTGAGCCTGCTCGGCCGCCCCAGGGCTTTGCCTTCGGCTCGGGCGCGTGCCAGACCCGCCTGGGTGCGCTCTATCAGCAGATCGCGCTCGAACTGCGCCACGGCATTGAGCACGTGCATGGTCATGGTGCCGGCTGAGCTGGTCAGATCCACGCCGCCTAGGGCCAGGCAATGCACGCGCACGCCGAGGGAGGCGAGTTTCTTGACCGTGGAGCTCACATCCATGGCATCGCGCCCCAAGCGATCGAGCTTGGTGACGATGAGCACATCGCCTGGTTCCAGGCGATCCAGGAGCTTGGCAAACCCCGGGCGCTGGGCAATGGCTGTGCTGCCTGAGACGGTCTCGGCCACCACGCGGTGCGGCTCGACATGAAAGCCCGCCGCTTCGATCTCCTGGATCTGGTTCTCGGGGGTCTGGCCGGCGGTGGAGACTCGAACGTAGGCAAAAGTGCGGGACATCACGCAGGGTTGTGCTCAAAGGGTGTCCCTAATCTTACGGTGGTGGGCGCTGCGCTATGCCGAATAACAGCGATGGAGAAATTGAACAACACCGAAATACCGGTGTGAATATATAGAAATATTTACGCATTCCGCCCACGCATGATGGCCTTCCCGCTGATCCCGAACCGCGCACATGGGCGTCGAGGAACGCCCCTTAGCGTTTTCGGTTGCCTAACGTTTGAATTCACCGGCGGCGCTCGGCTTCATCGCGTAGCTTACGGTGGAATGATGAGTTGGGCCGCACATTGGCCAGCATAATCCGCACTACTCAACGTAAGTGTAGTCGCGTCCATCTAGCATTCCCCGAGGAGAAAGGGACACGCTGAAGCGTTTAAAAAGGCCGAGAAATTGAGCTATGGGCATATCTGTCGTGACCCGACGAACAAAGACCGGCCCGTTATGCGCTTCAATCATTTCTTTGACACTGTTGTGTTCTCCTTGCGTAGCAAACAGAAATTCAACAGAAATCTCTTTGTGCTCGCCGTAGTTTTCACCAGCAAAAAACGAGATGCCTAGCAGAAACTCACCATCCCGCTTGAGCCCATTCTTCTCAAGCCAATTATTAATATCATCTTGATCGGTACGATCAGCTGCGGCACTACCTTTGAAATCGTTGTACTGAACAGTGGCCTGGAATTTTTCGACTGGCATGAGGGCTCCTGTTTATGTGGTTGATGGCAGATTAGCTAATGGGGAATAGGGGTTTTGTGCGACCCAAAGTTCATCGAGAGGTGCGGAGCCGGCTTGCCGGCGGAGAGTCATTTCCGAAGCGATGATTGGGTAGTTTACCTGTCTTTCATACATGTGCCGTAGATGCCTCCTGCCTTGACACATACGGAACCTGGACCGCAGTCGGTATCGAATGAGCATGTATTCCCATAAGTGCCATTCGCGTCCAGAGGGGAGGTAACCGGTTGTTGGTCATTACTATTACCCGGGAAAATCCCACCAACACAAACGCCATATATTGAATCAGGTGACTTGAGGCATTGGCTACCAGGCTGACAATCGGTATCGAAAGAGCATGCAAATGCGCTGTTAGAAAAAACGCCAGCAATGGTTACTGCCAGAGTTCCCATAAGATGGAATTTCATCTTGCTCCCCTTTCAATGAGTACTGCCCAACGTTGGAGTTCACCCGCCTGCGGAAGCTGGCGAAGCCCGCTGTAGCAGGTCGGGTGCAACGACGGGTAGGCCTGTATGTCACTCGATGGACCCGAAGAGTAGGGCCTGCAACTTCAAGGCATGCTTCAAAGCAGATTCTTCATCGGAGATCGACACGATGACAACACGCCAAACTTGTCGCCCCTTTTTGACGAAGGTCGCACGCACGTGTTGCGTTCTGTCATCCGCCATCGTTCCGGTCAAGGTAACGGCTTGAAGACCGTCAACCAAAGTCTGTTGACCTGGCATCGAAAAACTCATGCTACCGCGAACGGCTGTGACCCAGGCTTCCAGATAGTCCTCGAGATCCATGCTCGGCGGCACGTCTTCCTTGGCGAAGACAACATAGGTGCCGTAATCGGGTCCGGAGAAGATCTGGATCGACTGTTTCTCATCATTCTTCTTTTCCTCGTGGATCCAGCCGCTTGG
Source organism: Candidatus Igneacidithiobacillus taiwanensis (assembly GCF_031962545.1). Lineage (NCBI taxonomy): Bacteria > Pseudomonadati > Pseudomonadota > Acidithiobacillia > Acidithiobacillales > Acidithiobacillaceae > Igneacidithiobacillus > Candidatus Igneacidithiobacillus taiwanensis. The sequence goes on along the minus strand of NZ_JAVRKK010000156.1, from coordinate 1,411 downwards.
TATGGCTACAGACTTGCCAGTTACTTGGTTAACCCAAGTCGTTCCACTGTAGTATCTGCGTTGAGATGATTGCTGAATAGCAGTGTTGACAAAGAAGAGGCCTACGACTACGACCGCGGCGGAAAACGCTCGTAGCGCGCTGAGTTTCCGCGCTTTTACGTGGAATTTGCCTTCGTCATACCCTGCCTGTCGCCCAGCCTTGAGGCGACCGTACTGACGCGCCATCGTGAATAGGGAAACGATTGGAAATCCCGTTCCAAGGCCATACCAGTAGACGCCAAGTTGACGCTGTAGGTACTGGCCGGCGGTCGGGCGCTGAGCACCAACGGTCGTGACCGTCACTCCCAAGAGCGCCTTGCCGAGTGTTGTGCCAAAGAGAGCCACCATTCCTGCCTCGATGAGCAACACGAGCGGCAGGAGTAACCAACCAAACACGTACTCAGAGCCTGGGCGTTGTATCCAGAGGCCAAAAGCTAGCGAAAACCAAGAAAGTGCGAATCCCGCGACGAGTGCAGTAGGAAATGCGATCACCCATAGATCGACAAACCTTGCGAAGAAGCGCCGCCACGGGCCAGCAAGCGGAAGAGCGATCAAGTGCTCACGGGCTGTCGGTTTGGGCAGCTCAGGTGGGACGGTCTTGACGACTTCGTGGAGGTCTGGAATCTCGGAAATGGGGGCCCAACTGTCGCGGCCCGCCTTCCAAACTAACGTCTCTTCAGATATTTTGCGTTCAAGGAGTAACTGGTGCAGAGTCTCCAGTGAGACTGGGCCTTTCCGCGTATCGCCACTCGCATACCACCATTCTCCTTGCATCTGTGCTCCCTCTCTTTGCAGATATAGACCCTCCCAAGCCTAACGTAATGCATTCCGCAAGCTCTGCAAAATAGTGAAAACGGCCACAAAGGCAGCTTACCTCGCAAGGTGCGCAAGCGGGTTGGATCGTCACGGCCTCTCTGCGCATGGAATCTATTTATTGTTGCTACAATAAATAAGTGCAGATTGCATTCGACCCCGACAAACGTGAGCAAACGCTCAGAGAGCGCGGGTTGGATTTCGCACAAGCCGGCGAGGTCTTTGCGGGGATGCATTTCACTCAAGTGGATCGCCGCAAGGACTACGGCGAGGAGCGCTTCATCACGGTGGGCACTCTGCAGGGACGCACGGTTGTGGTGGTCTGGACGCCACGCGGCCAAACCCGCCGCATCATCAGCATGAGGAAAGCCAATGCACGCGAACAAGCCCGCTACAAAGCCCACCTGGAATGATCCAGACGATGCCCCCGAATTGAGCGATGCCTGGTTTGCCCAGGCCGATCTCTACCATGGGGACAAGCTCGTGCGCCGAGGACGGCCCAAGGCGGCAATCACCAAAATCCATACCGGCATCCGCCTGGATGCGGATGTTCTGGCGG
>NZ_JAVRKK010000155.1:0-4752 GCF_031962545.1 Candidatus Igneacidithiobacillus taiwanensis | reverse complement strand
CAATGATTACCAGCAAGTTGACCAGTAAAGCACAGACTACTATCCCGCAACCGGTTCGAGTGGCATTGCAGATCCGGGAAGGAGATGAAATCGCCTATCGCATCGAAGAGGGCCGGGTTATTTTGACCAAGGCAGAATCAGATATCGAAGAGGACCCCTTCGCGCTTTTCTCTGAATGGAACAGCGAGGCAGACCGGCGAGCATATGAGCGCTTGTGACGTCTGGGATGTGGTCAAGGTGCCCTTTCCCTACACCAATCGTCCTGTTCATCAATATCGTCCTGCCTTGGTCATTGCTAGCAGTAACGGGAAGACAGCTCCCCAACTGTTGTGGGTGCTGATGATCACCAGCGCAGAAAACCGGGGCTGGGCGGGTGACGTCGAGCTCTCTAACCTTGATAGCGCTGGATTACCGGTACCATCCGTAGTGTGCACGGCCAAGATCGCCACCATCGGGCGAGAGAGGGCAGAGAAGATCGGGCGTTTAGCCTTACCGGATCGTCAGCGCGTCATCGACATGGTTCGCAACCGACTGGCGGTGGCAGGCATTTGCCCCTGATTAACCAATCACTTCCAGAAATTCGGCAAAGAAAATCAATTGCCCGAACGGGGTAGCCGCCAATTCCTTGCCCCAGGATATTTGCATGCGACCAATCAGGAAAATCACCAGCCGCCGCTTCTGTGCTTGGGATGCCAGGCGCTCAATAGCTCACTGTGGCCCCAATCCTCGGCAAACTGCTGGTGGATCTCCTGGAGTGCTTGCCCGTGGATGATGAGGCCCATTTCCCGATTGCGCATGATGCTCGAGTAGCTGACGTTTTCGCTGCCAACGAAGCCGCTTTCCTGACCACAGATGGTCTTGCCGTGGAGATAGATTGGTTTGGTGGGCAATAGACGGACAGTAACTCCAGCAAAAGCACCTTGGCCTCTTTCCCCTTGGCTGCCAGGGCTTCCAGAATGGGCCGGTAATCACCCAGCTCTTCGCTTTCCATGATAATCGGCCCGGGTTGGCGAATGACCTGCAGGATCTTCCCTGCCGAATCCGGGGATAGCACCAAAACCCGGTGCGGGTAGTTCCCGGCCCGCTGGTTGTTCCAGTCGGCGGTAAAAACCATATTGGCGGCACGAACGATCGAGGGATTGCTCGTTACCAGATCATAGTCGCGATCGTGGTGGAAGCTATACCAGCCATAGTTGCCAGTGCCGATTTCGCACTCGCGCTGATTGCAGGTCCATTTCCCATGCTCGTACACATACTGTCCGCCCACGGCCTCGAATCGTTGCGGCGCCCAGCGCAGGCTCGCTCCGGTTTGCCGTACTTTTTCAGCCTCTTTCCGTACCTTCCAGGCGGGGAGCCCGTAGGGATGATGGTCCAGAATCACCTCTACCTGGACGCCGCGGTCATGGGCATTGGCCAGGGCCCGCAGGACCTTGCCATCACTGAGGAAGTACACTTCCATGTGAACCGCATGGCGGGCCGAGTCGATGACCTGCACAACGGGTGCGGATCCTGCTTGCGGTTCTATATACAAATGCATGGTTATCTATTCTCCTTCTGCTTGCTCAATGGTCCATTGTAGCATTGGCCGTGGCGAGGGATTGGATGGGCTGCCATCTTGCCTGGGGTGAGAAATGAAACAGCACACTCCTTTAACCGCATCTGTCCATGACGCCCGCTTTCTCCCATCTTGCGCATTCTGCTAACCGGCTGTCGCCAATATGGTGCAATTATTTTGTTCGCTATCAGATGGTTAGGCGCATAGGCCTTATGTTTGTCGTGATCCCCCAACATACAGGACCGGCTCGCTTCCAGAGTGCGATTCCCTATTATATGTTTTTGCAGGTTTTTTTATGATTGGCACGATCATTGCTGGGGTCATTGGGGAGTGTAACTAAAACTTTTTGAGGAGATTTACCATGTCCGTGAAGACTTCCGCTATCATAGTTGCTTTGGCTTCTTTGTTTGCCGTTTCTACCAGCTTTGCTGCTACCACCCCCGCTAGCGCCGAAAAGCCCGCCGCCAAGGTGGCCGCCCACAAGGCTCCCACGAAGATGCACAAGAAGGAAGAGCAGAAGGCTTCCGTGAAGGCGAACAAGAAAGAGGCGCATAAAGCCCCCACGAAGAAGGTTGTTGCTCACAAGGCCCCGGTCAAAAAGGTAGAAGCCAAGAAGAGCTAAGCTTGGCCCAGTGACACAAAAGGGGAGGCTTCGTGCCTCCTTTTTTTGTATCGAAGCTCGATGGAACGCCCCAAAAGGTAGTTACAGCCAGCAAGGGCTGTAAGCTTCCCGTCAGGACCATGGTGATTTGAGCGATAATATAACTCACCAGCAGGTCCTTGGCTTGTATCCCTGGAGATCGAGCTTTTTACAACCGTCATGCTGGCATTCCCGGATTGGCTATTTACTAAAGAACACATCAATTGTTGATCCACCACTATTCGTCGGCCTAATCTTCCGCTCTACTTAGCGTAATGGCGTAATGGCGTCATAACGCTATGTCGCATTGACAAGATTAGTTTTTTTGTTATAGTAGCGACAAAACGCCATAACGTCATGGCGTGGAGACGTCATGAAGAAAATTGCTTTTCTCTCCCAAAAAGGGGGTAGCGGTAAAACAACGCTCGCGGTGCATACTGCAGTAGCCGCAACAGAGGCAGGAGAAAGAGTTGTTGTTATTGATACCGATCCGCAAAAAAGTGCTACCGTTTGGGGCGAAACTCGTTCTCAAGACACACCTATAGTTGCAACAACAGCCGCAACCGATCTGGATCGCGTGCTCGATGCAGCATCCCATGAGCGTATGACCTTGGCTATCGTCGATACTGCACCCCATGCCACTCCGGACGCTACGCGCATCGTACGTTCAGTTGATCTGGTGCTCATCCCTGTCCGTCCAACCGCCTTCGACATTGCCGCTGTCGGTAGTGCCGTTGATATTGTCAAAGCGGCTGGGGTTCGCGCCGCTTTCGTTCTATCGGCCTGCCCTTTCAGATCCCCCGAAATTGCAGAAACCCGCATCATCATGGCTGATTACGGTTTTTTGACCTCACCGGTAGAGATCATTGACCGGCGAGCCTTCGCGCGTGCTATAGCTACAGGCAGGGCCGTAACTGAGTTCGATAGTGATGGTAAAGCAGCAACTGAAATCCGCGCCCTTTGGGCGTGGCTCAAGGAGCAGATACAATGAGTAAACCAACAGGTCTAGCAGCATTTACCCGAAAAGGTGCAGCTTCCACACAGATGACAGAAGTGGGGCAAGAACAAGGTACAAAACAGGGCGCTCGCCAACGAGGAAGGGGTAAAGGTGATGTAGTTGCACTGACTGTGCGTCTACCTCGTGCAGAGTGGGAACGTGTACACCAACTCGCCGTCTCCGAAGGTGTCAGCATTCAATCGCTGGCTGTTGAAGGGCTATCTAAAATTTTTACTGAGAAAGGTCTGCCGAAGCTTTCATCATGACGCATTTACGCAACGACATCATTACGTCATGACGTCATATGCGCGCTTGATGTAATGGCAGAAAGGTACATAAAGCAAATGGTTATCGCGATTTTATGGACTTGCCGGCGGCGAAAGGGGTATCCGCACTATCTTGAGGCAAAGGATATAACACCGAATCAGGCGGCGATTGAGTCCATAAACTGCTGCAAATCGGGTGGTAGTTAGCCACCGCTTAGATTCGGTAAATTGAACTTTAAAACGATCAATCACCGAATAAGAAGAAGCGATGTGGTTCAAGTCTAAGAGTTGCTGCAATTCACGGTCGCACATATGGCTGTATACATGACTCACCTACTTGGAAAACCTTTTCCGACCAGCTGTTTAATAACAGATCAACGTTGGAAGAATTTTGGTTTTGCGGGGAATCAAAAACTGTCACAGATCTTACGAGGACGGCGGCTGCTCTCAGTCACGCTTTACAGGCGCTTCCATCACGAACACCACGTACGACCAATCGCCAGTATTTTTACAAGTCCATCGCTAACCAAGATCGCAAACTCGATCAAAACCTGTATCCACGCATCATTGAGCAACAATCGACGTATTCAATCGGGAAATTTTTGTTTAGCTTTCCAGTTGCAATCAATCGATTGCCGGATTATCTTTGACCACTGTCACAGAAGATCGCGCCGACCATCCCTCTCGGACCCATGTTGGGTACGCCGGGATCAGCAGAAAAGATAGGTAGGACCGTATCTGACAGGGCTGCGTTGGCCCTGGGATACCAAAAAGGAGAATCGAATACCAGGTACATAGAAATTGAAAAGGGGCTAAGGCTCCGCAACCTTAACCCCTAATCACTACGATTTTCCCTGACAAGGGATGGAAATTAAAGAATCCGTATCCAGACAGTTCGGATTCTTTCAAAACTCCAAAACCTTGTCAATGGGGAAGTGTCTTCCACTTACGAGGTTTTGATGAAAACAGCACAAGCCAGCCAAAATTCAGAATTCTTGGTAAATCGCCTCCCGGCCGAGAAAAGCCATTGCGACCCGTCCTGGCTAATGGCGCAAGAAAGTAGCACGAGCCGGATACCCAGCAACGGGATCAACTACGCGGTAGATCCCGTCATTATCTCTAGAACGAATCGAAAACAACTGCTTCCGCCAATCGGCAGCGGCGGTTTTCGTGCGCCATCTTTGCAGGAGAGTAGTATGCCCAGCGGATAGCGTAACAACAGCGAAGGGCCAGGATTCCCCAACCCTGGCCCTTCACCGATTTGGTACTCCGAGACAAGAAATCCGGAAACCAA
>NZ_JAVRKK010000154.1:0-4806 GCF_031962545.1 Candidatus Igneacidithiobacillus taiwanensis | reverse complement strand
GAAGCAGTTGTTTTCGATTCGTTCTAGAGATAATGACGGGATCTACCGCGTAGTTGATCCCGTTGCTGGGTATCCGGCTCGTGCTGGTTTCTTGCGCCATTAGCCAGGACGGGCCGCAATGGCTCATCTCGGCCTGAAGGCGATTTACCAAGAATTCTGAATTTTGGCTGGCTTGTTCTGTTTTCATCAAAACCTCGTAAGTGGGCGACACTTCCCCATTGACAAGGTTTTGGAGTTTTGAAAGAATCCAAATTGCTAGGTTTAGGATTCTTTCTTTGTCCATCCCTTGTCGGGACAAAGCGTAGTAGTTAGGGGTTAAGGTTGTGGAGCCTTAGCCCCTTCTCCATTTCTACATACCTACTATCCGATTCTCCTTATTGGTATCCCAAACATAGCCCTGCCAGATACGGTCCTACCTATCTTTTCTGCTGATCCAGGCGCACCCAGTATGGATCCGAGAGGGATGGTCGGCACGATCTTTTGTGACAATGGTTAAAGATAATCCCGCAATCGATTGATGGCAACCGGAAAGCTAACCCCAAATTCCGCGGTTGAATACGTCGATTGTTGCTCAAAGATGCGTGGATACAGGTTTTGATTGACTTAGCAATCTTGGTTAGCGATGGACTTGTAAAAATACTGGTGATTGGTCGTACGTGGTGTTACGTGATGGAAGCGCCTGTAGAGCGTGACTGAGAGCAGCCGCCGTCCTCACGAGATCCGTGACAGTCTCTGATACCCATTTGATCGATTTTATTCAGGATGCGAGTTATGTATGCAGTCATAGGTGCGTCTGCGAATGGCAGCAAATTCTGCGGCCATACTCGCCGCGACTTTCTGCTGCTAGCCGTCCCTCAGAGCGGAGTGCTTGAAGAGGACTAAAAGATTATGGGCGATGAACACCGATTCGGAAGAAGGCAGCATTCGCGCTTTCTTGGCCGCAGGGTAGACGGGATTCACATGCTTTGATGAATTCAAGATTGGCGCTGGCCGGCGCGATATTTGGCCGGCTCAAAAATCATCGTGAATCACTACCCCCTGATTCGGCCAGATGACCCACCATAGGTTGTAACCATGTTCACCTTTGTAGGTCCAGGCTGCGTCCCTTTTCTCCGCGACGATCTGGTTAGCGTTGATATCCAAGGTATGGGATAGGTGCTCCAGTTTGCACAGCCGATGGGCCACGATTCGGCGATTCACCCGGTCCAAACCCTCCCCTTCTCCGGTACGATGTAGCCATCACCGTTTGTTTGTACAGACCTTGGTACTGAGTCGGAATTATCAAACAGTTACATTAGCGCACAAATATATAAACACAAGTAAATATATACATGTACTAAATTATATATGTTACAACCTACGGCGATCCATCATATCTTCTTCGGCGACCTCCATTCCATAAGCATGGAGGCCGCGAAGAACAATGGCACGCACTGTCAGAAATTCGTTGGCCGCCATTTCCTTCCGGATTTGCTGCCAGACGTAATCAGGTAGCTGGAGCCGCATAGGCTTTTCTTTTACCGCCGGTTTTCGTTTTTCCGGGGGCGTGGGGTCTGGTATTTTTCGAGCAGTAGTTGGTGGATAGTCAGATGCTATTCCAGCAACTGCGTCCGGATTCAGTTTGCTCATTCTTCCAAGGGTTTTAGCCATTTGTTTCTCCTGCTATCTCTATAATTTCTTGTGCCGCTTCCTCAATTTCTTGTGCTGCTGCCCCTCGTGGCTCATAAAAGGTCGGAGTGGTGCCACCGATGAAGGATTCTGGATAGGCGATTCGGTTCCTAAACTCTGTCCGTAAAACCTTTCCACTCATGGAAGAAAGTTCATCTTTTGCATTTTTGGCAATGATCGTGCCAGGGACGACCATATTCAATATAAAAACGATCTTAGCATGCTCCCTGCCTTCCTTAAGACGTACATCGCCAACTTTGCGAAGCATACCTAGCGTTTCTCCTACGGCCCGAATATCCATCGGTGATGGCTTTACTGGTATTAGGATTATGTCAGCTAAGTATGCTGCTTCCACTGCTGTCTGATTTTGGAACCCTGCTGTATCGATCAGCACGACGTCTTGTTCTTCGAGTTCGCTCACGAGTTCGGTGAGGTATTTCGTTCTCGGCTCCGTATACACATCGATAGGGATAGCCCTCCCTCCGGTTTTATGCCATTCCGTCGCGCTTTGTTGAGGATCCGCATCGACAAGGCAGGTCTTTTTCTCTTTTGACTTCCAGTATCCAGCTAGGCAGGCGGCGATGGTTGTTTTTCCGCTTCCTCCCTTCTGGGTTACGAGTGCGATATTGATAGCCATTCTTAGTCCATGTTCTCTGTGAGATTCTATAAATAAATGTACAAGTATACATGTAATTAAATATATCATTATTTGGTCAACCAAAAGCTAATATATGTAAATATAAGTTCCTATACATGTATACCTCTATACCAGTTACCTTTTCCTGATGTTTAGTATGATTATAAGGCAAGTTGTGCGTGTACTCAACCATATGTTAACAATTGTAAAAAAATACATATATACACATGTATAAATACAAGTAAACAACTATATGTTAATATGTACAATAACTAGTATTTATGTATACCTATACATATTTATATAAACAAGTATGAATATACATGTATATGTTTATATGTACTGCTATATACAACACAAGTAATCATGTACATAAACAATTAGATAATTAGCGCGGCCTCGCTCTTGAATTGCAGTACTCGTATATAACCGTTTACCTTTTGCAGCGGGCATTCCGGTTTTTCAGACCTTTAGGAGGACGCTAAAAAGTCCGTGGTATCATTGCGTAACATTGGAAATCTGGGAGTTGCGGCATGCGTGGAGCCAAGGTGGAGACCCAAGGGATGTTCAGCTACCTGTCGCCGGAGCAGCGGGTACCGAAAGATCACCCCCTGCGGCCATCCGAGTGATTGTCGATCGATCCTTGGCGGAGCTGGATGGAACCAGATTGATAGTGGTTGCCCATTGTTCACTTCCAGTCTCCTTGGACCAAGGGTGTTGCACTTCATTTTTGAGCCGGCCCCTTTTTCGTCTGTCTGTTTCATGATCTACGGCTTCTCGACAGTAGCGTGGTACCTTTTCCCAGGACATACCCTCTCCCGTCAGGCTTTTACCAACAAAAGGAGTGCTGTAACCAGCAGCGCAATGGCGAAGAACAACAAGGTCCATCCCAGCCATTTCGGGGTGACGTTGCCGTGCTTTCGCTGGAGTTCTTCGAGATGTTGTTCCTTGGTTCTCCGATCCTGTCGTACACGCCCGACCAGCTGGCTCCAGGCTACGTGCAGGGGGTCGTCTGGGGCGACCTGCGTACCCATGGATAACAGATGGGCACGCAAATCGTCAATGGGTACGACCTTTTCTGGCTGGTTTTTGGGGAATCGACCGCCGGCCAGGACAACCAGATCCATTATGAGGATCTCGCCTCCCACTACGGAACGGAGCGCATGGAGATGGCGGAAGTTCGGATGGACCGGGTTGGGGATGATGCTTTTCTTGCCGCCCACATATCGAACCCATGCACCACTACGGCCCTACGCATAAATCTTGCCGGAGAAATTCTTTGTCTCCAGGAGGAGGATACCTTGACTGGTGAGAACAGCATGGTCGATCTGGGTGATTCCCCGGTCATCCGTAAGATAGAAATCATGGAGCGCGATGGCACCGGCTTTGTCGATGATCCGCCGAACGCGATGCTCCCCAACCGCTCCTCGTGCAGGGGCATAAAAAATGTTCAGGGCAAGTTTGAATAACAGCAAACCTGCGATTCCCATACCCACAGCAATAGCCATTATCATTATGTCCCGCCTCTCTTTTTTCCTGTCCCCTTCCCCTGCTTTTTGTTAGAGCAGAATGCTTCCAAATCACTCAGGATATCCTGGCGAATACTTAGCCCTGCCCGCCTGCTTTCCTCCGCACTCAGACCGTTTTGGCGCGCCACCATCGGAAATTCTTTTATGGCGGCGGCGATCTGCTGGATGATGTCCATGGTATCGGTAGCTGATAACCCAAAGAGTTCGGTGAATTCCAGCGCAAAGCTGGCGGATGGATTGGTTACCCGCGCATCGAAGCTCAGGGCGTGTCGGCGCGTTGCTGGGTCTGCAATATCAAAATTGATGTCATAGGCGGGCGATAGGATCCAGCCCGATGCTGTCCGCAAAAACCCATGATTGCGCAGATGATCATCCGTGTTGCTGATGACCATGCCAAACACCATGCGACGCCATAGTTCGCTAGCGTCCCGCTGCGGTTGCGCAGAATACTGCTGGACCGCATCCAGCAAATCCAGCCAGGAAGCCGGATCTCCGTCCTGGCGAGCTAACAGGGTCATTGCCGAGGCAAAGTGTATGCGCTGCTGTGTACCATCCGGCAATAAGTGGCGATCAAAACGACGGATGAGGAAGACCGGGTGTTCCGTGTCTCTATAGAGCACCCGCATGGGCGGAACCAGAATCCCTGCGCGAGCTGCGAGGTCCATTGCGGTTTTTTCCCACAGAGGAATACGGTTGGCGTCGGTGCGAGAGGGAAACTTGGCAATCCATAAGGCCCCGGCATCCTGGATTACTGCTTTGGGGCGTGCCCCTCCCAGGGAGGAACCGGGATATAACAACATCTGTAACTCGGCTGGGCTCTGCTTGTTCCGCTCCACATCCCCTACAGCGGCAAGCAAGGCGGGCAGATGGACCAGTTTGGGTACTTCCTGGTGCTCTGCCAGCATCCGTTCCGGCTGTTCCGTCAACGAAAGCCGTAATGCACCCAGGCGCAGGAAATCGCTGACACCAAGG
>NZ_JAVRKK010000153.1:0-4785 GCF_031962545.1 Candidatus Igneacidithiobacillus taiwanensis | reverse complement strand
ATCTACACCACCAACGCCATCGAGAGCGTCAATTCCAGGCTGCGAAAAATCATCAAAACCCGAGGCCACTTCCCCAGCGACGAGGCGGCCACCAAGCTGATTTGGCTGGCTCTGCGCAACATCACGCACGAGTGGGAAAGGGCTTCACTCCACTGGAAGCAAGCGATGAACCAGTTTGCCATCCTGTACCCCGAACGCTATGCCAGGGGGGCTTGCGTAAGATGTAGACCGACTTGCCCACCGCGGCTTGCGTTCGTCGCAAGCGACGCCGCCGCCGTGGACAAGTCTCCCAGCGCCTCGAACACAAAAATCCTGACACCCCCGTACGCTATGGCCAGATTATCCCGCACGGGCCAGTTTATTTTGTGGAGTTTGCGGAATACACTGCATTACGCAGCTTTTTTTAACCAACAACGAGGTAACGCAATGAACGAAAATACTTTGACCGGCATAGACTTGGAACCGATTATGGTGAAGGTCATGGATAAAGAGGAAGGTTTGGGCTGGACTCTTGAGTTCACAAAACGTGTAGCTGCCGAATACGAGAAATACTTGGTTCTTTGCAAAGAAAATCCAGAGGCAGCCGTCGTTCCTTCCTCTTTAGTAGATGACTTCTGGCATTTCCATATTTTGGACACTCAGAAATATCAAGAAGATTGCCAAGCTTATTTTGGTTATTTTCTTCATCATTTCCCATATTTTGGAATGCGTGGTAAACAAGACGAGGAAAATCTAAAAAAGGCGTGGGGCGATACATGCGCTCTTTACGAAAACCGCTTTGGCAAGCTTCCAACTGATCTTTGGCTGGCAAGCAAGCGCTGTCCAAACTGCGGGCGTCGGAGCAACTCTACGATGTATGCAATGGATCAAAGGCCAAGGCTTGCCATCGCTGCATAACATTGCGCTCCAAGGGGCGCGCATCAAGTGGCGCGCCCCTGAACTTGAACATTAGGCAACCGCGAAAACCCTAAGGAGGGATTCGGCGATCCCGACGGATGCGCGGGAGCATGGACGCGTGCGTGGTGCAATGTGAGGGCTCGTCAGAGGCAGTCAGGCCTTGCAGTCCACACGCGTTGAATAAGGCATGACCCCATGGGGCGTAGGCAAAGGGCCGACTCCGGCAATGCGCAGCCGATGGCACCGATCACAATACGGCGGATGTGGCAACTAACTCACGCTGTCGAACCTGGGAAACCCTGCCATCAATGAGCTCAACAAAGAGCTGAGTGGGGTGGTCACGCTCAAGCAGCATCGTTTGCGATGTCTCTAGCTGGGAGATGGTTCCTGCGCGAACTACTTCGAGTTTTTCTCGGACCTCATCAGCTTTGTCGCGCACCTCTTTTTTTCGGGTGGCTAGGGTCTTATTACGGTTCCAAAAAGCCTTGAAGCGCTCGCTGTCCGTTATGGCTTGATATTGGACCAAGTCTTGCAAGTTCTTGAGCTCTGCGAGCCCCTGCTTGATGCTCTCGCATCTGGCATCTTTCAGTGCCTGCTCACCTGGGTAGAGACTCAAGACATACCACGCTAACGCACGAGTCATCGAGCAAACCTTCAGGTCGTCTACGATCTGTTCAATCTCACGGTACTTCTTGACACTGTTCTTGTACAGGCTCTCAGTTCCGAAAGTATCGTCATCTCTTGGCGTTTCCTGAACCCGACGTTTGATATTAGCCAGGAGGTGGTGTTGTACCGCCAGTAAATCTCGCTCGCAGGATTCAAGTTCGTTGCGGATGGCGGGGGGGAGCTCCCCTTGGCTGAGCGCCTCATAGCCTTGCTGCAGATACTGGTAGGTGCCGTGGATGACCGCGCGCCGACCACTTTCAAGAAAGTCGCTGATGCTGTTCACTGCATCCTTGATTTCGTCGAGCTTCTGACTGATATCAGCCATGTGCTTTTGCGCAACGACCACCGATGCCAATTGCCACACTGCAGCAGCGTTGACTAGGGTCGTGAGGTCTTTCGTCTCAAAGAGTCGTGCATGTTCCTTGATGCCTTTTTCGCCCATACTAAATGCCCGCCACCCGTTTCCGTCTGCGGCCCGCGTCAGTTTGCCGTCAATGACTACCTCCATCAGCTGGCGACCTCGGTGAGCTTCGGCCACGAGTAGTGACGGCGCAGCCTGCATGAGCGAAGAAATACGGCTTGCCACTCCCAAGGAAGGTTCCATCGGCTGAGTCTTGGCCACCGCATCCAGGTCAGACAAAGGAAGCGGCCTTAGGGTGACTGCAGGATTGGAGATATCCGTCCCGAAATGGATGGCGGCAGCCATCGGTGCCGTTGCTTCCTGCTCGATCACGGCAACGGCGCTCCCGGCGCTCGGGTAGGTCGTGCCCTTGCTCTGCTCCTGCGATCTCGCGGTGCTCCTCTTGCGCAAGAGGAGCACCGCAACCAAGGCGGTGATGACAGAGACGATTAATGCAATAGTTGTGATGCCCATGGGGTTCCCTTCAAGACCGATTCAGTTTCCATTTGGTTGGATGGGTTTTCATAGCGACTATTTGATGCCCAGAATGGTCCTCTTTAACCAAGAAGTGGCATTACGGCTTGTCGAAACTTCCAGCGGAGCTTGCCCGCACTTCGGGCATTTGCGAAAAACATCCTTTCCCTCCAATAAAGCGTCGCTCAACGGTGCCACGGTCTTCGTCCAAGAGCACTTGGGGCAACGGTAGGTTCGAGGTTCTGGTCGGATTGGCATGATGTTCCTAAGTTGTGAGACGCGCACGGGTCAATTTGGCCTTGATCCTCGCAACCCTCTGTGGAAACCCCATGATCTCCCGCAGGATCAGCCGCAACATCCCCATGGTCGTCAGGATCGTCACGATCAATCCCACCAGAATCGCCAGAAAAGGGTTGTGACCACCTAGCGCACTGCCGACAGCAGCCCCGGCAATCACGCCGACGCCGACAGCCAAAGAGACCAAAGCTCCCAGGATGCCCAACGTCACCCCCAGTGCGAACAACACGGCGATGAGCAAGATACGCCCAGCGATCACAATTGCCGCCAACACAAAGGCCAGAAGCAGGCCTAGCGCAACAAGAAAGATCATGGCATTGGTTTCCTGGCTACCGTGTTGACGCTATGGGGCGCGCCCACAAATGTTGACAAATCGTCCTGGCCCGCCATGCGTCTGCTCGTCAAGGTGCGCTGATCTTGCAATCCCGGCATTTCCCCATGCGCAATGGCCCGGGCCTCTTTCAGGCTTTGCACCAGATCATCGAACAAGGTTTGTTCCATCTCATAGCTCCTTCACAAACTCCCGCGGCACTGTAGTTTCCTGATCGACCAAAGTGAAGGCAGGCGAGCCGCCATCAGGCAATCATCGCGCGCGTGCTGGAGAGTGTTGAGCGGCGATCGAAATCACTACAATAGGAACTGTTTTCATAGTAAAACGGTTCCATAAAACATGATCCTCACCGTAGGAAACACCAAAGGCGGTGTCGGCAAAACGACCATTGCCGTCAATCTGGCCATCGCTCGCGCGCTGGCCGGGCGTGATGTGTGGCTCATCGACGGCGACCGGCAAGGCACGGCGCAGACGGCAATCCGCATCCGTGCCGAGGCCGGGCATACGCCGGGCATTGCCTGCGCGACCTACCCGGACGGAGTGACTTTGCGGGCGCAGGTGCAGCAGCAGGCAGCCAAATTCGAGGACATCATCATCGACGCAGGCGGTCGTGATTCGACCGCGCTGCGCGCAGCCCTTGTGCTGTCTGATGTGCTGCTGGTGCCTTTTCAGCCGCGCAGCTACGACGTGTGGGCGCTCAACGATATTGCCGCCCTGGTTGATGAGGCGCGCAGCGTGCGCGATGGCCTGCGATGCTTTGCCGTGCTCAACTGCGCCGATCCTGGCGAGCACTCCACCGACAACGCCGAGGCTGCTGCCGCCGTGGCCGAGGTGCCGCAGTTCGAATACCTGCCCACCCCGCTACGCCGCCGCAAGGCCTTCGCCAACGCTGCGGGCGCTGGCCTGTCCGTGCTTGAACTCAAGCCACAAGACAGCAAAGCAAGCGACGAGCTCAATTCCCTTGTTTCGGCGCTTTTTTCATATCCAAAACAAGTTCTTTGATCCTAAGAAAACTCCCATGACGATTACCAAACCGATCAAGAGGCCGACCGCCGACGACTTCATCGCCGCCGCTCCAGACGCGGCGGGCGATATGCCGCAGAAGCGGCAACCCAAGTACGTCAGGAAAGGGAAGAAGATCCAGATCACGTTGACGATTGCCCAGCCGTTGCTGGAACGGGTGGATGAATTGGCCCAACGCTTAAGCCTCAGCCGCGCGGCCGTCATCAATTTGGCCATCCATCAGGGCATGGAACGCGGCATCACCGTGGACGGCTCGCACCGTGACGGGTCATCGTGAAGGCAATGAAAAGCCCCGCTTCCGGAGGAAAGCGGGGCCTAGAATTGGCGTCGCCCGGATGGTGGTGCAAACACCGTCGCGGGGCATTTGGACAAGGAAGGGAGAAACCTATGCCGAACGCTTACCGGACCGACACAGCAATTGTAGTCGCGCCGGCGTGCGGCGCGCATGGCTTGTCCCTGCCAGCAGGGGATCAACGCCGTGCACGCACACGATCAGCTTGAACTTGATCTTTTTGACCCGGCCCGCTGGCCGCGCCGTCCCTACTGCGCCGATGACTTAAGCGCGGGCCTGCGCATTCGTAGCCTCGAGCAGGCCCTGACCAAGCCCTACATCCAAGCCAACCCGCCACACCTGCGCGTGTGGTCAATCTTCGACGTGGATCGGCCCGGCGCAGCCCTTGCGTGGGAAGACGCCAAC
>NZ_JAVRKK010000152.1:0-4844 GCF_031962545.1 Candidatus Igneacidithiobacillus taiwanensis | reverse complement strand
ACAACGCCGAACGGCCACACCATCGACTCGGACAGAAACCACCGCTATCCTTCCTCCTCCAACATCTACCACAGTGCCAAAGGTGGTGGACGCATACATGTTCTTGAAACAGAGTCACAGATCGGCTAAAAAGCCGAATCAGCCTGCTCATACGTTACGCTCCCTCATGGTGATTCAAACACAATCACGTTTTTGTTGGGGCGAATGTTAACACAGATTTCTTTCGCGTCTAGTGATCTAGGATCAAAAAATTAATTCTTAATAATCAAAAAATTAGGAGTGTAACGTGGGGAAAGTGGAGGGGCGCCAGGGGCGCCCGCAGGCACCCCCGAGGCGGCCTTAGTGGGCGAGAGCCAACATCAGTTGGTTGAGGCGAGCGACGAAGCTTGCGGGGTCCTCTAGCTGCCCCCCTTCGGCGAGGATGGCTTGGTCGAGTAACAGCGCCGACCAGTCGGCAAAGCGGGTGTCGTCGGTCTCCGCCTCGATCCGCGCCAGCATGGGGTGCTGCGGGTTGATTTCCAAGATCGGTTTGCTGCTGGGTAACTCGTGCCCGGCCTGCTTGAGCAGTTGCTGCATGTAGAGGGCCATATCGCGTTCGCCAAGGACGATACAGGAGGGGGAACTGGTGAGACGATGGGACACGCGCACTGCCTCGACGCGATCGCCCAAGGCTTTTTTGATGCGCTCCACCAAGCCCTCGGCCGCTTTTGCTGTCTCCTCCTGAGATTTTTTCTCTTCTTCGGTTTCGATTTGTCCGAGATCGAGATCGCCTTTGGCGGCAGAAACCAACTTTTTACCTTCAAATTCGTGCAGGTGGCTGGTGAGCCATTCATCGACGCGATCGCTGAGCAGGAGTACCTCGATGCCTTTCTTGCGCAAAATTTCGAGCTGCGGACTATTCTTGGCGGCGAGGAAAGAGTCGGCAGTGATGTAGTAGATCTTGTCTTGTCCTTCCTTCATCCGCGCCACATAGTCGGCCAAGGAGACGTTCTGCACATTGGTGTCGGTGTGGGTGCTGGCAAAGCGCAGTAGCTTGGCGATCTGCTCGCGATTATGAAAGTCCTCGCCGGGTCCTTCCTTGAGCACGCGCCCAAACTCGTTCCAAAAGCTTTGGTACTTTTCGGGTTCCTTTTCTGCCATCTCTTCGAGCAGCCCAAGTATCCGCTTGGTAGCGCCGGAACGCATCTGCTCGATAACGCGGTTACCTTGCAGGATTTCGCGGGAGACGTTGAGGGGCAGATCGCTGGAGTCGATGACCCCGCGAACGAAACGTAGGTACCGCGGCAGAAGCTGCTCGGCGTCGTCCATGATGAAGACGCGCTGTACGTAGAGCTTGATGCCGTGGGTCTGCTTTTGGTCCCAGAGATCGAAGGGTGCCTTGCTTGGCAAATAGAGCAGGGAGGTGTACTCAAGCTTCCCCTCGACGCGATTGTGCACCCAGGCCAGGGGCTCGCCAAAATCGTGGCTAACGTGCTGATAGAATTCCTTGTACTCGGCGTCGCTGATCTCCGATTTGGGCCGCTGCCAAAGGGCAGAGGCCTTGTTGACGGTCTCCCACTCGTCGCCGGGTTTGCCGTCTTCTCCGAGCTTGCGCATACGGATGGGCAGGGGGATGTGATCGGAGTACTTGCGGATGATGGAGCGCAGGCGCCAGGCGCTGAGCAGGTCTTGGCGCTCGTCTTCGCGAAGGTGGAGGACGATTTCCGTGCCACGGGCGGGGAGCTCTACCGTCTCCAGGGTATAGGTGCCGGTGCCGTCGGATTCCCAGCGCACCCCATGCTCGGCGCCCATGCCGGCGCGGCGGGTGTTGAGGGTAACTCGCTCGGCAACGATGAAGGCCGAATAAAAACCCACTCCGAACTGGCCGATGAGTTGGGCATCCTTGGCTTGGTCGCCGCTGAGGCGGGAGAAAAACTCGCGGGTGCCCGACTTGGCGATGGTGCCAATATTGGCGATGACCTCATCGCGATTCATGCCGATGCCGTTGTCGCGAATGGTGATGGTGTGTGCTGCTTCGTCAAATTCGACATCGACGTGCAGCTCCTCACCGCCCTCGAGTAATGCCGGGTCGGCGAGGGCCTCGAAGCGCAGCTTGTCGCAGGCGTCGGAGGCGTTGGAGAGTAACTCGCGGAGGAAGATTTCTTTATTGGAATAGAGGGAGTGGATCATCAGCTGCAAAAGCTGGTTGACCTCGGTTTGGAACTGCATCGTTTCGGTGGTCATGCCTTCTCCTGAAAAAGCGGTATCCATCAATTACTGCTTCGCTGCCCAAAATGGGGACGCCGCGGTCGCAATTCAAGTCGCACCGTGAAAATTGGCGTAATTGGTTTGCACCGCATTGGTGCGTTCTGGTCTTATTCTTGGCGGTGCTCACTGCGTTTCTTGCGCCTATGCCCTGGCCTGCTCTTTGCTAAGAGCATCCTGACCGTCTTAGTGACGGTACAAGCATACAAGTCAATACCTACTCTAAGGAGCGTTTATGATACGAAAGGGAGCCATCGGGGTGGCGACAGCCGCCCTCACCATTTTTGCCAGTCCCTGGGCCATAGCCGACGCCACACCCCCCTTCAAAGGCGGAGATACGGCTTGGATGCTGACGTCTACCGCCCTGGTGCTGCTCATGACCATACCCGGCTTGGCGCTGTTTTACGGTGGCATGGTGCGGCGCAAAAACATCCTTGCCACCGCTGCGCAGAGCTTTGCCGTGACCGCCCTGATTTCGGTACTGTGGATGTTTTTTGGTTATTCCTTGGCGTTTACGCCGGGAAATGCCTTCATTGGCGGAACCAGCCGTTTTTTTCTGCATGGCTTGGGTCTCGATAGTGCCAATGCGCTGGCGCCGACTATCCCGGAATCGGTATATATGACCTTCCAGATGACCTTTGCCATCATCACCCCGGCCCTCATCGTGGGCGCCTTTGCCGAGCGCATGAAATTTTCTGCACTGCTTTGGTTCACCGGTTTGTGGTCTTTGCTGGTGTACGCACCTATCGCCCACATGGTCTGGGGCCCCGGTGGTTGGTTGAGCAGTGATGGAGTTCTCGATTACGCGGGAGGCACTGTGGTGCATATCAACGCTGGCATTGCTGGCTTGGTCGCGGCGCTGGTAATTGGTAAGCGCATCGGCTATCGCCACGACGCCATGCACCCGAGCAACCTGCTCTTTACCCTCATGGGCGCGGCCATGCTTTGGGTGGGTTGGTTTGGCTTCAATGCTGGCTCGGCAGTAGCGGCGAGTGACCGTGCCGGGATGGCGATGGCGGTGACGCAGATTGCGACGGCGGCAGCGGCTCTTGCCTGGATGTTTATCGAGTGGTGGGCGCGGGGCAAGCCGACGGTGTTGGGGATGAGCTCCGGCGCGGTCGCCGGCTTGGTCGCCATCACTCCGGCTTCCGGCTTTGTGGGTCCGATGGGAAGCTTGTGGATTGGCATTGCTGCCGGCATTGGCTGCTTCTGGGCCTCCGTCTACGTAAAAAACTGGCTGAACTACGATGACTCCCTAGATGCCTTTGGGGTGCATGCGGTGGGCGGCATCATCGGCGCCTTGCTCACCGGGGTGTTTGCCGTTGCGGCGATTGGTGGCACCGCGGGGGTGTTGGAGGGAAACCTGCATCAATTGTGGGTGCAGGCAACCGGCGTTGGTTTTACGATTGCCTATGATGGGACCGTGAGTTGGATTTTGCTTAAGGCGATCGACTGGGGGCTGGGCCTACGGGTGAGCGAAGAGGCGGAGCGCGAAGGGCTCGATGTGAGCCAGCATGGCGAGCAAATCTATATGTAAAGCGATCCACCCTTGATGACGTCATGCCCCAGGTAATTCTGGGGCATTTTTTATTCTCCGTGCACCAAAATCGTTCAAAATGTCAAAAGTGGTGCATGGGATTTTTGATAACTGAAGGAAATCGTGGATTTTTGTTAGGCATGAAATCTGCTCTGGCATACGCGCTGTTCCCAATAATCGTATCTGGAGCGTATACAATGAAAAGTAGCTTATCCGTCGTATCTAAATTTCTCCCGTCTATGGTGGTAATTTTCGCGAGTGTTGTCACTGAAGACGCAGCGCAGGCCGCGCCTCTCAGTTTGCCCGAACCACTCCACTTTGATGCCGGCCCCTTGGGAAAGCTCAATGTCCAGGGTGTGGCAAGTGCCTATGGCATGTGGCAGGACAACGCCTTTGCCGGGTCGGGCACGCCAGGCAACAAGACCGCCTCGGCGGACATCAGTAATGGTTTAGTGATGATTTCCAAAACCGACGGCATGCTGCAGTTTGGCGTTCAGGCAGGTGCCTACAATATCATCACCCTCGGCGCGCCCTTCGCGTCTACCGGCAGCTTCACCCAGAACACTTTCGGTGCATTGCCGACGGCTTACATTGAGTTCGCTCCATCTAGTCATTTCAATATTCAAGTCGGCAAGCTGTTCACCCTAACTGGCGATGAATACACCTTTAGTTATCAAAACTGGAATATAGAGCGGGGTCTTTTGTGGGGACAAGAAAATGCCATTGTCCGTGGTTTGCAAATGAACTATAGCCACGGCCCAGTAACTGCATCGTTATGTTGGAATGATGGATTCTACTCAGATCGCTTCAATTGGTTGAGCGGGATGATAACCTACGCCGTAGATGGGAAAAGTAGTATTTTCTTTCAGGGCGATGCGAATTTAGGGCACACCTATTTCGTTTCTGCGCCACTAGCGACAGCGGCGTCACAGAATAACGAGCAGATTTATGATATCGGCTACACTAGGGAAGATCTGATCTAGCCGAAGAAGGCATTGCCGTTGATCCAGAATCTCAAAAAAAACGCCATGAGGCCCATTGCTGATCGAAATACCACTATTTT
>NZ_JAVRKK010000151.1:0-4882 GCF_031962545.1 Candidatus Igneacidithiobacillus taiwanensis | reverse complement strand
ATGGCCGAGCATTTCCTACCCGCCCACCTCGACTATGTCTTTGCCTCCCATGAGGATCCAGATATCGTCGCCTCGGCCAACGGCTGGCTGCTCATCACCGATGCCAAGATCCTCATTGCCCAAGAATGGACGCGTTTCCTGCCCCACTTCTGCACGAAAGGTATGACCGCCGGTCGGGTCATCGGCATCCCTGCACCGGGTATGGTGATCTCTCTGGCCGGTCAGGAACTGCACCTCCTTCCCGCCCACTACCTCCATGCCGTTGGCAATTTCCAGGTCTATGACCCGGTGAGCAAGATCCTTTTCTCTGGCGATCTGGGGGCCAATCTGGTCAGTGGTGCCGATGCCGCCCAGACCGTAGAGGGAGCCGAGGCCTTCCATGCCCACCGTGCCCTCTCCGGCATGGACGGTTTTCATCGCCGCTACATGAGTGGGAACAAGGTCTGTCGGCTGTGGGTGCAAATGGCCCGAAAAATGGATATCGAGTGGATCGTGCCCCAACATGGTGCTTCCTTCCGCGGTAAGGATACCGTGGCCGCCTTCCTCGACTGGTTGGAGGGATTGGAGTGTGGCTTGGACATCCTCAGTGAAAAAGACTTCCAGTTCCCCATTCCCACCGGAGCTAGCGCATGAAACAAGAGCAATTTTTGGCACTGACCAGGCAGATCCAGGAAAGCTCTGCGCAAGCAAAGGGTGTGGTGCTGATTTCCATGGACGGTGCCATTTTACATCAGGAGGGCGAAACGGTGGCCGATGCCGGGCTCATTGGTATTGCCGGGGCGGCGGTCCTGCGTCTTGCCGAGCACATCGGCAACGGCCTGGCAGAATGTCCCACCCAGGAAATCACCATTCGCTGCCAGCATCACGCCGCCCTTTTCCTCCCCCTGAGTGCTGATACCTTGCTCCTGGTCGTGTTGTCCGCTGATGCCGATACCCAGACCCTGGCACATAAAATTTTGGCTTTTATGGAGCCGCATAGGGCGTGAGAAGGAGCAGCTTTCCAGTAAGATTGGTTGGCGTTTTCCCGCGGCGCGGACTGAGCCAAATCGATTGTCCAAAACAGGATTCCCCGCCACGATCACGCTTCCTTCATCAGTATGGAGATCCGCGATGGGCGATCTCACCACAACTGCCTTAACCGCCTGGGGCCATCTGCTGCAAAGCCTTTCTGCCTGGCCCTATCCGGTATTGCTCTAAGGATGCTGAGTTGCGCTGGGTCTATGCCAATCCGGCCATTCTCGACCTCTTCGGTCTGACGGGAGTGGATTATGTGGGACGCAGCGATGCCGAACTCCTTGGTCCGGATGCGGTTGGGATCTGCAATGTGGCAGATCGCCAGTCCCTAACCAGGCGGGCTCTATCCGAAGATATCGAGCACATCGGAGAACGCAGTTTCCGGACCTTCAAGGTGCCGCTGGAGGAGCAGGGGAAAGTCGTAGGGCTGCTGACCTTAGCCCCGGAAATCACCGAGCTGGAAGCCGCACGGGCGGAAGCCGATCGCTATCTGGCCTGCTATCAAGCCCTCACGGAAATCAATCAGCTCATCATCCACGATCCCGATCCCGAACGGCTCTTGCGCGAGAGTTGCGCCATTCTGGCACGGCATATGGGATTTCACTTGATGTGGATCGGCTGGGTGCAGCAGGCTGCGGGCAAAATCGATATCGCCGCCCACTTTCCCGACGTACCGGGGCTGGATCTGACGGACATCCACATTGTCCTGGATCCTGAACGACCTGAGGGTCGGGGCCCTGCGGCACAGGCCGTACGCACGGAAAAAACGGTGATCATCGGCGATGTGGCATCCTGCCCGGACCTGGATCATTGGCAGCCCTATTACCAGCGCTTTGGTATCCGCAGCGTCGCCGCCTTCCCCATCCGGCAGAAGGGCCGAGTGGTGGCCGTCCTGGCGGCCTATACGGACAAGACGGACTACTTCTCCGCCAGCGTGGCGCGTTTGCTCGAAGAGGGGGCGAGCGACATCGGCTTTGCCCTGGAGCGCCATGAGGAGTTGCAGCAATTAGCCCATCGCGCGCTTTATGACGATCTCACGGGACTTCCCAACCGGGTGCTGTTCCAGGATCGGATCCAGCAGGCCATCGCTGCGGGGACACGGAAAGAGGAGATCCTCGCCGTGGGCTTCCTCGACATGGATGACTTCAAGGAAGTGAACGACCGTTTTGGTCACGGCGCGGGGGATAGTCTGCTGCGGGAATGGGCGGAACGCTTGCGCCGGGTGCTGCGCGAGGGCGATACCGTTGCCCGCTTGGGCGGAGATGAATTCGGACTGCTCCTGCGGGCCGAGAGCATGACTGCGTTCTGGCCCGTCGTGGACCGGGTCCAGGGCGCTCTTTCCGGCAATCTGCGCCTTCCTGACGGTAGCGAGTTGGATGTAAGTTGCAGTCTGGGGATTGCTTTCTCTCCCCGGGATGGCGACGATGCCGAAACTCTCATGCGCCATGCCGATCTTGCCTTGTATGAGGCTAAGCGTCGGGGCAAAGGTGTGGTACAGATCTTTACGAAGTCTCTGGAGAAGGAGCGGCAGTGGTTGCAGTCCTTGCGTGCGCGCCTTCCACAGGCTATGACGCGCGGTGAGATCCGTCTGGTATTCCAGCCCGTGGTGGGGTTGCCGACGGGAAAATTGCTGGGCTTTGAGGTCCTATCCCGCTGGCACGATGAAAATGGTCAGGCCATAGAACCGGAATACTTCATGGCGGCCGTAGAGTCACGACTACCCCTGGCCATGGCCTTTTCGGAGTATATATCTTACGCCAGGCTCTGTCCGCTTGGCCGCAACTGGCTGCCATGGGTCATGATGGCTATCTTTCGGTGAACATCTGCGCGGTAGGGTTTCTATCCGACGGCTTTCTGTCCCGTATTCAGGCCTTGTCGGCAGAGTATCCTGACGCCTGCAGACACTTGCTCATCGAGGTCACGGAAACATCCCTGCTGCGCGACATCCCATTGGCGCGCAGCATTATCAGCGCCCTGGAAGGGCAGGGCATCCGCGTTTCCCTGGATGATTTCGGCAGCGGCTATGCCTCTTTGCGTTACCTGCAGGAACTGCCGGTAAGCCAGATCAAGCTCGATGCGGGCTTCATCCGCGCCCTGCTGGACAATGAACGCAATCTCGCCATTGTCTCCGGCATGATCACAACGGCCCGGACGATGGGTATCCCCTTGGTGGCCGAGGGGGTAGAGTCCGAGGAGCATGGCGAGATCCTGCAGGCCCTGGGCTGCTTCAAGGCGCAAGGGTTTTTTATCGGCCATCCCATGGCCCTGGAAGAAATCCCGGCCTGGATAGCCCATTGGCGAGCTCCAAAGGAATGGACTTTTTGGGCCCATCATCCCTGGCATGTGGAACATCGCAAACTCTTCTGGGCCGCATTGGCGCACCGCCGCTGGTTGCAGCGTCTCCTCTCCGGTCAGGCCGATCCGGAAGAACAGGCCCAGGCCATGGCGCCCGATGGCCCGCACCGGTGTCGTTTCGGCCAATGGTATGATAGTCAGGCCGCCAGCATGGGGGATCATCCGCTGTATCGGGAAATTGGCGCGCTCCATGAGCGGATCCATGGGGCGATGATCGGGTTCCTGGGTCTGGATGGATTGGATGATGCACGCCGGGAAAGCGAACGGGACGTTATCCTGAAACTCAGTCAGACCCTGCTGTGCAAGCTCTGGTCCTTGACGGATTCTTCCTCTTCGCCTTTTGGCGAAGATGTACCCTGAATTTGCAGCCATAATTCGTGGATGCATTGTGGACGGGCAAGGAATTATTATAGAGCAATCGAAAATCCTTGGTGCTGGGGCGGTTGCTACCCACCTATTTAATAACAGCTCAACGTTGGAAGAATTATGGTTTTTTCCCTTATGCCTGACTGGGCACGCTCTTCGCCCATCCTCAGTAGCCTGGAATCCTTCGCCCATTGGCGAGCAGAAGTCGCTGACTCGCTCCATCAATTGGCGGAGTTGACCAGCGAACTGGGACTCCTGCCTGGTGGCAGTATCCTGCGCATCGAAAATCAAGCAGTTGCCATTGAGCAAGATACGTTGCGCCTGGCGGTGGTGGGCGAGTTCTCCCGGGGCAAGAGCGAATTGATCAACGCCTTGTTTTTTGCCGATATGGGGCAACGATTTCTGCCGACCAGCTCCGGACAGACCACCATGTGTCCGGTGGAGATTCGCGGTGCACCCCAGGGACGGCCGGGCTTGCAACTCTTGCCCATCTCCAGTCGGAGTATGGATGTCAGCATCGAGAAACTGAAAAGGGCCGGGAGTGCCTGGACCCGAATGGCTTGGGAAGCCGATGGTAAGGCAAGCGGCAGTCGTCTGAAGGTCTTGACCGAAACCATTTGCGTCCCCATTGAAGAGGCGCGTCGTCTCGGACTTTGTCCGCCCTTGAATCGGGTCAGTAAGAATCGAGAAAATACAGTTTGTCCTTCCTGCGGCTTGGGTAAAGTCCTGATCCCCCGTTGGCGTCATGCCATGTTGTTCTTACCCCATCCGATCCTCGATGCCGGTTTGACCGTCCTCGACACCCCGGGCCTGAACGCCATAGGCGCAGAACCGGAGCTGACTTTCAGTATGTTGGCCGAGGCCGAAGCGGTCATTTTTTTGCTGGGAGTCGATACGGGGGTGACCCAAAGTGACCTGATCATTTGGGAGCAATATCTCAAAAAAAATACCAAACAACGGCAGTTGGTCGTGCTCAATAAGATCGACACCCTTTGGGATGAATTGCGTGACCCCTTTGAAATCGCCGAGGAGATCGAGCTGCAGGCCGAGCGAACGGCCACCCGGCTTTGTATCGATCGCGCGCAGGTGATCCCCGTGAGTGGACAAAAGGGCTTGCTGGCGCGCATTCGCGGCGATGTGGATCTTC
>NZ_JAVRKK010000150.1:0-4994 GCF_031962545.1 Candidatus Igneacidithiobacillus taiwanensis | reverse complement strand
ATCTCCGCCAGCACCTTGTTGATCGTGGCCTTTGATGTGCCTTTTCAGCTCTGGACCTATAACGAGAAGCTGAAAATGACCGATCAGGAAGTCCGCGACGAAATGAAGGAGCAGGAGGGCAATCCCGAGGTCAAGAGGCGCATACGCAGCTTGCAGCGTGAGATGTCGCGGCGGCGCATGATGGCGGCGGTGCCCAAGGCAACGGTGGTGGTGACCAACCCCACCCACTATGCCGTCGCCCTGCGCTACGACGAGGGTAAGGATGCGGCACCGGTGGTGTTGGCCAAGGGTGCTGACGAATTGGCGGCAAAGATTCGAGAACTGGCGCGGGAACACCGCATTCCCTTGGTGGAGGCGCCTCCCTTGGCGCGTGCTCTATATCACCATGTAGAACTCGATCGACCCATTCCTGCAGTGCTCTACCGGGCGGTAGCCGAATTATTGGCCTATCTATACCAACTACGCGTTGCCCAGCCGGGGCGGACGCCCGTGGCACCGGAGCAATGGTCGGTGCCTGCGGAACTCGATCAGGGAGGGAAATAAAGCCATGGAGGGACTCCTGCGACTGCTGCGGCGGATCAACTGGCATACCTTGGCGGCGCCGATTCTGGTCATCATGATCCTGGCGATGCTGGTGATCCCCCTGCCTACCTTTTTGCTCGATGTTTTCTTTACCTTCAATATCAGTTTGGGGCTGATCATCCTCCTGGTCAGCCTGTACATGACCAAGCCCCTCGAGTTTTCGGCGTTTCCTACTGCTTTGCTGCTGACCACTCTGCTGCGTCTATCCCTCAATGTTGCGGCGGCGCGGGTGATTTTGCTGCATGGGCAAAACGGGCCGGGTGCCGCGGGGGTGGTCATCGAGTCCTTCGGGCAGTTTGTGGTGGGAGGGGACTACGCCGTCGGCATCATCGTCTTTGCCATCCTCGTCATCATCAATTTTGTCGTCATCACCAAGGGTGCCGGGCGTATTGCCGAGGTCAGTGCCCGCTTTACCCTCGACGCCATGCCGGGCAAGCAGATGGCCATCGATGCCGATCTCAACGCCGGCCTGATCAATCAGCAGGAGGCCCAGAAGCGGCGCCAGGAAATCGCTCAGGAAGCGGATTTCTTCGGGGCCATGGACGGTGCCAGCAAATTCGTACGTGGCGACGCCATTGCCGCCATCCTCATCCTCTTCATCAACCTGATCGGCGGCTTGATCATTGGCGTTTGGCAACATGGCTTGTCTTTGAATACGGCGGCGCACGATTACACCTTGCTGAGTATTGGCGATGCCTTGGTTGCGCAGATTCCAGCTCTGGTAATCTCCATTGCCGCTGGCATTGTGGTCAGTAGCGTCAATACCGGTAATGATCTGGGGCGGCAGTTGATTGGGGAGCTGCTGCGCAATGAAGAGGTGCTGATCGTCGTTGCCGTGATTCTGGGCCTCCTCGGCATTATTCCGGGTATGCCGCACTTACCTTTTTTGAGCGTTGCCGCCATCCTTGGCGGCTATTCTTGGTGGCGAAGGCGGCAGCGACAGAATGTGGCAGAGGAGATAGTGCCGCCAGCGCCGGAACCGGAGGAAGTCAATTGGGATAGCGTTGAGCCCCTCGATCCCTTGGGCCTGGAGCTGGGCTATCGGCTGATTCCTTTGGTCGACAAGAGCAGTGGCGGTGAACTCCTGGCGCGCATCCGTGGGGTGCGCAAAAAATACGCCCAGGACTTTGGTTTTCTAGTGCCGGCAGTGCATGTGCGCGACAATCTCGAACTGCGGCCCACTTTGTATCGCATTACCATCAAGGGCGTCGAGGTAGCGAGCGGCGAAGTCTTACCGGATCTCCTGCTCGCCATCGACCCCGGCAATGTGCTTGGCAAGCTTGAGGGTACCCCGACTCAGGACCCCAGTTTCGGTCTGCCCGCGGTCTGGATCGATACGAAGAGTCGCGACAAGGCTGTGGCCTTGGGCTATACGGTTGTCGATCCGGCAACGGTCATTGCCACCCAACTGCATCAGGTGCTGCAGCAGCGGGCGGCGGACCTCCTGGGCCGCGAGGAAGTAGAAGGCCTTCTCTCCCACCTGGCCGCCCGCTCACCCAAGCTGGTGGAAGATGTGATCCCCAAGCTCCTCTCGGCGGACAAGTTCAAAAAGGTGCTGCAGAATTTGCTGCGCGAATCGGTACCCATCCGCGATTTGCGTACCATCGTCGAAACCTTGGCGGAACACGCCGCCGAGAGTCAGGATATCGACACCCTCACCAGTGCCGTGCGCCAAGCTTTGGGGCCTTACATCGTGCAAGACCTCTTTGCCGGGCAGACGGAGTTGCCGGTGGCGGTGCTCGATCCCACGCTGGAACAGTTGTTGCAAGACGGGTTTCGGAATGGGCAAGGGGAACAGATCGAACCCGGTCTGGCGCAAAAAATCATGGAAAAGGCAGGGGCATTGATGCAACAGATGGAAGCCGGTGGCATGCAGCCTGTGCTCTTGGCCATGGGACCACTGCGGAGTTTTTTGGCGCGCTTTTTGGCGCGTTCTGCGCCGCGGCTGCGGGTGCTGTCCTACGGCGAGATCCCCGACAACAAACGCATCCGGGTGGTTGCCACCCTTGGCGCCTGAGCTTTATGAGAGGATGATTGGACGATGAAAATGCGCAGATTTCGCGGTGGCAGCACGCGAGAAGTCCTTGGCCAGATTCGCCAGGCCCTCGGCCCCGAGGCAGTGATCCTCTCCAACCGGAGTCTCGACGATGGCGTCGAAATCGTGGCCGCAATCGATTTCAACGAAGACGAATTGGCCGCCGCTTCCGCGACTTGGTCGGAAGCACCGCCGGTGCCGCAACCCGTGCCCAGCGCCCGAATGGAACACAGCAATGCCGGCCTAGCCGCATCGCCCTCGCTGCCCCAGCAACAGATGCAGGAACTGCGTAAGCTGCTAGAGCAACGCTGGGGCGGTGCAACGCGAAGGGCCTCTGCCGCCCAGTCCGGCCCTTCCTTGGCCCAGGTGCAGGAATGGGGTTTTGTAAGCTGGGCGGAGACCATTACGGCGGCAGCACAGGAACAGGGTTTGGCCACTGGCCTGCAGAGCGTCTTGCAGGCACAGATTCCAGCCCTTGCAGACCCCCTTGGCAGCGGCGGCATCTTTGCGGTCTTCGGGCCCACCGGCGCCGGTAAAACCACCAGTGTTGCCAAGCTCGCCGCGCAGCAGGTGCTGCGCTTTGGGCCGGAGTCGGTAGCCCTCTTTACCAGCGACACCTACCGCATTGCCGGGGTAGAGCAGCTCAATATCTACGCGCGCATCCTGGGGGTACCAGTGGAGGTGATCCGCGGCCCACAAGACCTTTTCGATGCCCTGCAAAGACAGCAGGGGCGACGTTGGATCTTTATCGATACCATGGGCCTGAGCCCCCGCGACGAGCGACTCGACGAGCAGTTACTTTGGCTCGACGCCCTTGGCCCGCACCTGCAACGCTTTTTGCTGGTCCCGGCGAGCCTTGCCGGGCGCAGCCTCGAGCAGACCATGCGACCGTACCAAAAACTCTCCCTCAACGCCGCCATTCTCAGTAAGGTCGATGAAGCACCTGCCTGTGGTGCCGCCCTGGAATGGCTAGCACAACGAAAGCTCCCCCTGGCATTTTTCAGCGATGGCCAAAAAGTGCCGGAGGACATCCATCCCCTGCGCTGGGAGCAATTGTTGGGAGCCATGGAGTTGCAGCCGCAAGAAACCGCCGTAACCGGCAATCAGTACCGAGAAGCATGACCAAACGGAGCCCCGAGATGCCAATGTACCAAGTACCGAAAGACCAGGCAGAAGGTTTGCGCAATCGCGCCGGCGTCGGCGCGCGTATCCTGGCCGTCGCCAGCGGTAAGGGCGGGGTGGGCAAGACCAATGTGGCGGTCAACCTCTCCCTGGCCTTGGCCATGCGCGGCAAGCGTCTGCTGCTTCTCGATGCCGACCTGGGTTTGGGTAATGTCGACGTCTTGCTGGGTCTGAGCCCCCGCTATCACCTCGCCCATGTACTGGCCGGGGAAAAAACCCTCGATGAGGTGCTGGTTTCTGGCCCGCAGGGCATCCAGATCCTACCCGCCGCCAGTGGCATTGCCGAAATGGCCAATCTCGACGCCCGACGGCTGGCGGGCCTCATGGATTTGCTGGGAACCCTGGAACAGTCGGTGGATTATCTGCTCATCGATCTTGCGGCGGGTATTGGGACGGATGTGCTGCGCTTTGCTCAGGCTGCCGACCATGTGTTGGTCGTGGTAACCAACGACCCAGCCTCCATTACCGATGCCTATGCCTTTATGAAGGTCATGAGCCGCGATTACGGGGTGCGCTATTTTTCCGTGTTGGCAAACATGGTGCGCGATGAGGCTGAAGGAAAACAACTGTTTTCCCGCCTTGCAGCGGTGGCGCAGCGCTATTTGGACATTCCCCTGCGGCATGCCGGCAGTATCCCCCTCGACCCGTACCTGCGCAGCGCCATCCGCAGCCAGCAGGCACTGATCGAGCGCTACCCCAATGCCGTTGCCTCCCAGGCCTTTCGTGCCCTGGCCGAAACCGTCCTCGCCTGGCCACAGCCGCAGACACGGGCGGGAGAGCCGCGTCTGTTCGCTTCGCGTCTCTTGGGGCGTGGCGCCTAGGTTGGGTTGATGCGTTCTTCCTCCCTCGACTCCCCCACCCGCAGCGCCCGGGTAGCAGAGTACCTGCCCCTGGTGCAGCGGATTGCGCAGCGATTGCGGGCGCGCCTGCCGGCGAGCGTTGATGTGGGAGACTTGGTGCAGGCTGGCTTGATTGGGCTGCTCGATGCCCTCGAGCAGCAGGAAAGCAGCGTCAACGAAACCGCTTTTCAGGCCTACGCCAGCATCCGCATCCGTGGCGCAATGATGGACGAGCTGCGCAATCAGGACTGGCTACGGACCCTCTGATTTAGCCCTCTGATACAATGGGTTGACCGAGTAGCTAGGAGATGACATCCATGACCGGACAGATGACCTTTGCCGAGGAGCCCAGCCTG
>NZ_JAVRKK010000149.1:0-4999 GCF_031962545.1 Candidatus Igneacidithiobacillus taiwanensis | reverse complement strand
GTACGAGTCGTTCTTGTAGGCGTCTTTCAGGGACGCCATGTCGAGGTCGAACGTGATGGCGTACATGGAATTGAAAAGCGCCAGCCGCTAGGGCTGGCGCGCAAGATTGGTGTCGATCGCGAGCGGTGGGAGGCGACCACCATCGCGGGGGCATTTCGGTAATCCTTACAGGGAGACAGGCAGCAATGCCGCAGGCCGCTTATCGGATCGACAACGCCATTTTTAGGTGATTTGTCGCCACAACTGAGTCTTGATCTGCGCGCCGCGCTCAATGAGGTTTGCCAAGCTCCTGGATCGCCTGGAGCCAGGAGACGTGCTCATCGTCACCAAGCTCGACCGCTTGGGGCGCGATGCCATGGATGTCAGCGCAACCGTCAAGAAACTCGCCTCCCTCGGCGTGCGCGTGCATTGCCTAGCTTTAGGTGGCGTGGATCTGACCAGCTCAGCCGGCACCATGACCATGCATGTGCTCAATGCCGTGGCGCAGTTCGAGCGCGATCTGCTGATAGAGCGCACCCAAGCGGGTCTGGCACGCGCCCGAGCCGAAGGCAAAACCCTGGGGCGGCCGAGCAGGCTCAACGCCCAGCAGAAACACGCCGTGCGTCAAGCCCTGGAGGCCGGGGCGACGGTGGCGGGTCTGGCGCGCCAGTACGGCGTGAGCCGGCAGACCATCATGCGGGCGCGGGGTGGGTGAACAATCCCCGACATGCGCACCGGGATGACCGGCAAGGTGGCACACCAAGCCATCTTGATGTTCATGCAGACCGCCTCAAAGTATGCCCGTTAAGGATACACTTGAGTCGTGAAGCGCGTTCTCAAACGGAAAGACTTTGCGCGATGGCAAACAAGCGAGAAACTGCCTGATGCAGCCTTGTGCAAGGCTGTTGCCGAGATGGAAAGCGGGCTGATCGACGCGGATCTTGGCGGATTTCTCTATAAGAAACGCGTAGCGCGCCCTGGAGCCGGCAAAAGTGGAGGGTTTCGCACTTTACTTTCGGCCAGAATCGGCAGTCGTTACATTTTCTTGCATGGCTTTCCGAAGAGCGAGAAAGCGAACATTTCCCCGGAAGAAAAGAAGGCGCTGCAGTTTGCAGGCAAGGTCTTCCTGGAACTGGATGCCCATGCCCTGGAAAAAGCGCTGTTGTCTGGCGTGCTTTTGGAGGTCGATTGTGAGCAGAATCATTGAATCCCTGCGCGGCGATCTGGCTGCACTGACTGAGGCGGGCGCGATCAGCAAGGTGACGATGCGCCAATTCGACATGCTCTGTCCGCCGCCGGTGCGGCCGTTTAGCCCGCAGCAGGTCAAACACCTGCGCGAGACGCTGCGCGTGAGTCAACCCGTTTTTGCTCGCTACCTGCACACCACCGCCTCGACCGTGCGCAAGTGGGAGCAAGGACAAACGCACCCGTCTGGTCCTGCGCTGAAGTTACTCAACGTCATCGCCGACAAGGGGCTGCAGAGCATTCTCTGAACATTTTGACTTGTTCAATCTGGTCGAGCCTTGGGCCGATACCATCCGTCGGTCTGCATGACGCTAATGATGGCCTTTGTCGGTCTAGCCGAGTTCGGGTGCACTTTCATCATCGACCGCACCCGCAACGGTCGCTAGGCAGCCAAGGTGCGCGGCGTGAATTCGTCCCCCGCCTAATACTCACTTCTACACAGTTCTGCGCGGCAGCTCATCGACGGCGATGGCCTCGCGGTCACGGGAATACCAGCTCTGCTGGGACATTGGTCGATGCCGTATCGGGTGCAAATAGCAGCACGAAAGTCATAAAAAGATAGCAACAAGCTAGCTACAAGCAAGCTTCTTGTTTGCGGCCAACTATCTATATAAGATAGCAGCTATCTACCATTTATCTAGCCGGAGTCTTTTATGGCGGCTGTCGTTGCATTTGTTTCGCAGAAGGGCGGAGTTGGGAAGAGCACTCTTTCTCGAGCCTTGGCGCGCGAGGCCGCCGCTGGCGGGCTGCGCGTCAAGGTGGCAGACCTAGACACTCAGCAAGGCACGTCCGTTGACTGGCATCGACATCGGCTCAACGCTGGCATTGAGCCAATGGTCTCCGTTGAGGCATTTGCCACTGCCGAGCAGGCCCTTGGTGTTGCCAAAGACTTCGATCTTCTTATCCTCGACGGCCCGGCTAGGACTAGCCGGGCAACGCTCGAAATCGCCCGAGCAGCCAACATAGTTGTGCAGCCTACTGGTGCATCGCTGGACGATTTGCGACCCGCTGTGCGAGAGTTTCACGCTTTGGTCAAGGCCGGCGTGCCGTCAGCACGTTTGGCGTTCGCTTTAAACCGCATTGGCACCCCGGCCGAAGAGGCCGAGACACGTGCCTATCTGGCGGAAGCCGGCTATGTCGTTTTGGACGGATGCTTGCTTGAGCGGCCGGCCTACCGGCAGGCGCAAAACACCGGGCATGCGATTACTGAAACGCGTTATGCGGTCCTCAACGAGAGAGCCGATACTTTGATTCAATCCATCATCGACAGGATGACGAACAATGGCTGATGTCTCCAAACTGAAGAGAAAAACTCTTGGCACTCCGCCGCCTATGGAGGAGGCGAGCAGCAACCTGAATGCTCCGGAAACTGTCTCGGCTGCTCATTTGCTAGGCGCCACCTCAGGGCAGATTTCGCGCATGGATGGGCGCTCAGCTCGCCGCACCAATCGAACCCTGCAATTTGCAACCCGTGTTAAGCCCGAATGGGATGCTGAGCTAAGAGAGCTAGCGCGGCGCGACGGGTTGTTGCTTGTCGAGGTTCTGGAACGGGCTTTGGAACTCTACAAAAATATTAAATAGCTAGCAGCTACCTAACGGCAACCACGCGGCTAGATAGCGTTCTATGGGCAGTGCCAAGAAAGGTGGCAGTCATACGCCGCGGGATGATGATCGGATCGCATCGTTGACCCGCATCGACCAAACCGCGCGAATGCGCAACAGTCACAAGCATGCGTCGCAAGGTGAATTGCCCTTGGAAGCAGCTGAACCTATCGACCAGATTGGTGCAGAAGGTCGGGGTGTTTTCGAGATCGACGTCTGGAATAAGCAAGGCGCAATTGATCGCTCTGGCATGCCGACCACAAACACTTTGAACGAACTGCTCGACGCGCATCGCATGCTGTCCGAACGAATAGTGGCGGCAAATCGTGAACTTGCGCGCGTCACCAGACCAGACAATCTCGATAGCCAGGAAGTCCGCAACGTGCGCAATAGTCTGGACGAAATGCGGGCTCAGCGTCGCCGACTGGATGCTGTCATTGAGGGGCAACTAAAAGCGATCAAGACACGTTCGAGCGAGGAGGACAACGCAGATGCTTCGCCCGTCGAGGCACAGGTGCAGGGCGGTTTGGTCAAGGTCCGACACCCAAACCGGGATTTCTTCCTAGCTGACCTGTTTGACTACGCATTAAAAGATGATGGCGCGAGTATGGAAGCGCCAATTTTCACTCTGGCAACCAAGCCCGATTTATCAATTTGGGAATGGCGATCAAAAGACGAGAGTAAGTATGTAAAGGTTGTGCCGTCCGCACTTGGGCGCGCGACGCAGCACGATAAAGATGTGCTGATTTATGTTTGCTCTCAGATGGTGGCGGGCCTGGATCGAGGACGCGAAGACGCGAAGAACCGCACGGTGCGTTTCACCGTGTACGACTTTCTCGTGACAACCAATCGGCAAACGAGTGGGGAAGGGTATCGACTACTGCAGGATGCATTCGAGCGGTTGCGCGGGACATCGATTACCACTGACATCAGAACCGGCGGCAAGAGGATTAAGCAAGGCTTTGGGATCATCGACGAATGGAGAATCATCCAAAAGTCACAAACCGATGAGCGCATGGTCGCCGTCGAGGTCACGCTTTCCCGTTGGTTATTTCATGCCATTCAAGCCTACGAGGTCTTGACCATTCACCCGGACTATTTTCGGTTGCGCAAGCCTTTGGCCCGTAGGCTCTACGAGTTAGCCCGCAAGCACTGTGGCCACCAGGCGCAATGGAAGATCGGTCTTGAACTTCTTCAGGCCAAATCCGGCAGCAAGTCCACCCTGCGCGAATTCCGGCGTGCCGTGCGCGCAATTGAGGCCGACAACAGCCTGCCGGAGTACCGTCTCATCCTCAATGACGACGACACCGTGACGTTCCATACCAAGGATGCCCAAAGGCTCCTAGCCAGAATTGCTGGACGACTATGAAAGTGCGCGGTTAGCCGATCAATCCGATGCATACACAAGCCGCCTATAGCCATCTCACCCGCGGCCGTATCTATCGCCCCCTCATCGTGAAGTCACGTCATTTCCTGTGGATGGGCACGTCATTTCACCCACGCTTTCCTGTGGATGGGCACGTCATTTCACCCACGCCAATATCGTCATTTCACCCACGCGAACAACCCGCGAGCCCAGCAACGACGCGGGTTCCAAAAATCGTAACGCGCGCGCGCGATACTTAACTTTAAAAGTCTTTAACGCCATCGCCCTGTGGATAACTGCGAAAGCGTCTAGACCGTAGCAACACTTCTCTATCCAGCCCCCACGCCTACGGCGTGGGGGGATCACGCCTTGACCTGACGGCCTGCGGCTTGACGACCCCAGTCCGCGGGGGAGCTGCGCTCCCCCCTGTCCGGCGCTTCGCGCCGCGGACTCGACCCCCTTTGGGGGCTTGCAGCCCCCCGCCCTACGGGCGGCTCCCCCCGCTTAGACCTCCACGGCAAGGGGGCGCGGGGTGGGGAGGGCATCTCCACCAGCACGGTGATGCGACGTCTTGGGAAACGCTTGACGACTTCACCACGCGAGTGACATCCGACCCCCTTGCTCGATGCGCAAAACGCCGATCTTGCGTCGGCGATGGCGTACATCAGTGCGCCTGCGGGTCATCGAGCATGCGTGAGAGGCGGTATGGCGTCTTCTCGCCTGTTTCGACCAGCGTGATCTCGATCATCCAATCGCCGTCATCCAATTGACGCAGCGGCCTGCCAACCTGATACTTCGGGCCGAAAG